>NZ_VWWC01000010.1:0-97710 GCF_011753175.1 Burkholderia sp. Cy-637
TCGGCGCGCCGGCCTGCAGGTGCGGGCCTTCACGGCCGCCGACCTGCAGGCCGGCGCGCCGCACGTGGCCGAGGAATGGAGCGCCTGGTGGCCGGCGCACGGCGCCTGGCTGCCGCTGACCGATCGCGGCGGGCACGCGGTGGGCGGCGTGGTGTTCGCCCGCGAGGAAGCCTGGAGCGCCACCGACTCGGCCCTGCTGACCGAACTCGGCCAGGTCTGGGCGCATGCCTTCGAATCCTTCGCGCCGCGCGCCTCGTGGCAGGAACGCGCGCGCGCCCTGCTGCGGCCCGGCCGCCAGCAGCGCCGCGTGCTGATCGGTCTGGCGGTGCTGTGCCTGATCCCCGTGCGGCTGACCGTGCTGGCGCCCGCCGAGGTCACGCCGAAGGACCCGTTCGTGGTGCGCGCGCCGCTCGACGGCGTGATCGACCGCCTCTACGTGCAGCCGAACCAGCCGGTGCAGCGCGGCACGCCCCTGCTCGGCCTGGACGCCACCACGCTGCAGTCGCGCTACGCGCTGGCCCGCAAGGACTACGACACCGCCCAGGAGGAATACCGGCAGACCGCCCAGCTCGCCGTCACCGACGACAAGACCCGGCTGGACATGGCCGAGCGCCAGGGCAAGCTCGACCAGAGCCGCGTCGAGCTCGACTACACGGCACGCCAGCTCGCGCGCGTGAGCGTCAACGCGCAGCGCGCCGGCGTGGCGATCTTCAGCGATCCGAACGAGTGGACCGGCAAGGCGGTGGCCGTCGGCGAGAAGATCCTGGTGCTGGCCGACCCGGCCCACGTGGAGGTGACCGCCTGGCTGCCGGTGGCCGACAACATCGACGTCAAGCCCGGCATGTCGCTCACGCTCTATCCGAAGAGTTCGCCGCTGTCGAGCTACGACGCGCGCATCGACTCGGTGGCCTGGCGCGCCGAGCCCACGCCCGAGGGCGTGCTGGCCTATCGCGTGCGCGCCACGCTCGATGCCGGCGAGGCCCGCGCACCGCTCGGCGCGATGGGCACCGCGCGGATTCGCGGCGGCTGGGTGCCGTCGATCTACTACGTATTGCGCCGTCCGCTGACACTGGCTCGCCAGTGGCTCGGCTGGTGATTGCCGGCGCCCGCGCTCCATGCCACGACTTCCGCAACTGCGCCAGGAACTGACGCTCTCGCCCGGTGCCGCGACGCCCGAGGGCGCGCCCACCTGGATGCTGCACGATCCCGCCGCGAACCGCTTCTTCCAGCTCGGCTGGCCCGCCTTCGAGCTGCTGTCGCGCTGGCCGCTCGACGATCCGCGCGCGATGGTCGAGGCCGTCAACCGCGATACCACGCTGACGGTGACGCTCGACGACCTGGACGCGCTGCTGCGCCTGCTGCGCCACCAGAACCTGCTGGTCTCGAACTCGGCCGCCGACACCGCGCGGCTGGAGCAGCACGAAGCCGCGCACCATACCTCGCGCGGCATGTGGCTGCTCAAGCACTACCTGATGGTGCGGATCCCGCTGTGGCACCCGATGCCCTTCCTGCGCGCCACCGCCCGCCATGTCGCCTTCGCGTTCCGCCCGGCGTTCTGGTACCTGGTGGCCGGCGTGGCGCTGCTCGGGCTGTTCCTGGTCTCGCGGCGCTGGGACGAGTTCCTGCACACCTTCCACGGTTATGCCGACTGGCGCGGCCTGGTGGGGGTGGGCATCGCGCTGGGTTTCGCCAAGGTGTTGCACGAGTTCGGCCATGCCTACACGGCCCAGCGCCACGGCTGCCGCGTGCCGACCATGGGCGTGGCCCTGCTGGTGATGGTGCCGGTGCTCTATACCGATACCACCGAGGCCTGGAAAGTGCCAGCGCGACGCGACCGGCTGCGCATCGGCGCGGCCGGCATGCTCAGCGAGATCGCGCTGGCCGCCTTCGCCACCCTGGCCTGGACCGTGCTGCCCGACGGCCCGCTGCGCGCCGGCGCGTTCCTGCTGGCCACCACCACCTGGGTGGCCACGCTCGGCATCAACGCCAGCCCCTTCATGCGCTTCGACGGCTACTTCCTGCTGTCGGACTGGCTGGACATGCCGAACCTGCACGACCGCGCCTTCGCGCTGGGCCGCTGGTGGCTGCGCGAATGGCTGTTCGGCCTGGGCGACCCGCAGCCCGAGCCCTGCAGCACGCAGCGGCGGCGCTTCCTGATCGCGTTCTCGTTCGCCACCTGGCTCTATCGCGTGGTGGTGTTCATGTCGATCGCGCTGATCGTCTATCACGCCTTCTTCAAGCTGCTGGGCATGCTGCTGTTCTGCGTGGAGTTCGGCTGGTTCATCGCGCGGCCGGTCTGGCGCGAGGCGCAGGTCTGCTGGCAGCGCCGCGACGAGTTGCACTGGCGCCGCGAGACCCGGCGCAGCGCGCTGCTCGGCGGCGCGCTGCTGGCCTTCCTGGTGCTGCCCTGGCATGCCGGCGTGAGCGCGCCGGCCGTGCTTGGCCCGCAGCGCGCGCAGGGGCTGTACACCGTCGCGGCCGGTTACCTGGCCGAGACGCCGCCGCCGGCGCGCGACGGCCAGCGCGTGCGCGCGGGCGACACGCTGGCGGTGCTGGTCTCGCCGGACCTGGAGGCGAAGCTGGCCGCCGCGGCCGCCGAGGAGACGCAACTGCATTGGGAGGTCGACCAGCAGTCCTTCGACGATCGCCTGCAGAAGCAAGGCACGGCGCTGGCGCGACGCTGGGATGCCTCGCGCCAGACCGTGGACGGGCTGCGCGCCGAGATCGCGCAACTGACGATTCGCGCGCCCTTCGACGGCACCGTGCAGGCCAACGACGACGCGCAGGCGCCCGGCACCTGGCTGCCGCGCGGCGAGCGGCTCTACGACCTGGTCGCGCCCGGCGGCGTGAAGGGCGATGCCTATGTCGGCGAGGACGATATCGCGCGGCTCAAGGCCGGGCAGTCGGCCAGCTTCGTGGCGAACCTGCCGGAGCTCGCGGCGCGACGCTGCCGGATCGACGCGATCGACAAGGTCAATGTCGCCACGCTCGACGAGCCGACCGTGGCGAGCGTCTATGGCGGGCCGATTCCGGCCGAGCAGGATATGAAGACGCGCCAGATCGTGCCGCTGCAGGCGACCTGGCAGGTTCGCTTCGCCGCTTGCGACGGCGATCCGGGGATCGGGCGGGAGGTACCGGGGACGGTGCAGCTCGGCGCGGGGCGCGAGAGCCTGGCGGGGAACGGGGTTCGGTTCGTGGCGGCGGTGTTGCAGCGGGAGGTGGGGTTTTGAGGGGCTGGCGAGACGAGGCGTAGGCAACTCAGATGCGCATCAACGTCCGATCGTTCATCGCTTCCCGCTCGCGAAGCTTCTCCAATGAGGCAGGATCGGATCGCCGGCAAACGAGAGATCGACGCCCAGCCATCTGAAATCGCGGATGCCGACGACGATGCACATCACACAAATGACCAATACGGTCGCGATCATTGTCTTCGTCGCTCGCCCCATGATTCGGATTCCGTAAGCCGCCCCAGACAGCATAGGCGGTCTTGCCCGGCGTTCAAGACGGCAATACCGGGCAGGCCTTTTCGTCGATCATCAGGCCTGGCTCGCTTCCGATCCGGCGATCCCGGATGGCCGCGATCCATCGCATCCCCTTGTGAGGCATCCCGTGAATCTTGCTCCTTCCGACTCGCCCTCGTCCGTCGCCACCGGCGGATTCGACGTGAAGATCTCGCCCCCCGAGCCGGTCGCCGTTGCGCCCGGCGCGTCCGCCATCGGCCGTCACGCGATCGAGAAGACCTACCACGGCGGCCTGGCAGGCCACTCGCTCGGAGAAATGCTGAGCGCCGGACAGCCGCAACAGGCCAAGGCCGGCTACGTGGCGATCGAGTCCTTCGAAGGCACCCTGGATGGCCGATCCGGCGGATTCGCGCTGGCCCATCTCGGCGAGATGGATGCGGGCAGCGAGTTCCTGCGGATCGGCATCGTGCCCGGCTCCGGAACCGGCGAGCTGGCGGGGATCAAGGGGCAGTTGCAGATCCGGCGCGAAGCCGGGAGGCACGATTACACGCTGACGTATTGGATGGCCTGACGACCCGATCCTGAGGCCAAGCCCGGCGGCAACGCTTGACGCTCCCCAGGCGGCGGGGTGTGGACAATCACCACAACAGGCCCTTACCACCTACTTGCCGCCCGTGGCATCGAGAAACGTCCCCGTGACGAACGAGGCTTCCGCGCCGGCCAGCCACAGGATCGCCCTCGCCACCTCCTCGGGCTGCCCGCCCCGCCCCATCGGGATCGAGTCCTTGACGCGATCCACGCGCCCCGGCTCGCCGCCGCTGGCATGCATGTCGGTGTAGATATGCCCCGGGCGCACGCAGTTCACGCGAATGCCTTCCCGCGCCACTTCCTTGGCGAGCCCGGTGGTGAACGTCTCCAGCGCGCCCTTCGACGCGGCGTAATCGACATATTCGTTCGGACTGCCAAGCCGCGCCGAAGCCGACGACACGTTGACCACCGCGCCGCCGCGGCCGCCGTGCCGGGTCGACATCCGCTTCACCGCCTGCTGCGCGCACAGCATCGGCCCGATTGCGTTGACCGCGAAGATCCGCTGCATCCGCTCGAAGCCCAGATCCTCCAGCCGCGACTGCCGCGCGATGATCGCGGCATTGTTCACCAGCACGTCGAGGCGGCCGAATTCCTGGTCGATCGCGTCGAACAAGCTGACGACCTGCCCGGGATCGGCGCTGTCGGCGCGCATCGCCAGGGCCCGGCGCCCCGCCGCCTCGACATCGGCGGCCACCGCCCGCGCGGCCGCCTCGTCGGAGACGAAGCTGATCGCCACGTCGTAGCCCTGCCCGGCGGCGAGCCGCGCGGTGGCCGCGCCCACGCCGCGGCCGCCCCCCGTTATCAGGATCAACGGGATCTGCGAATCCGTATTCATGTGGTGAAACTCCGGAAGAGGATGAAATCGTGCCCGGCGGTATCAAGCCGCGCGCAGATGCGGCCGCAGCGCCAAGGCCAGCGGGAAGATGGCCAGCGCGGTGGCGGCCGTCGCGATGGTCGCGCCGACCACGCCGATCCGGTCGCCCAGGAAGCCGTAGCCGACCGGCGCCAGCGCGCCCGCCGCGATGATGCCGGTATAGAAGATCGCGAAGGCCCGCTCGGTGCGCTCGACCGTGGTCAGCTCGGGCACCGTGCCATACAGCACCGACGAGGTGCCGTTGAGCATCGCCCCGAGCAGCGGCAGCAGGATCATGGCGGGCGCCAGCGGCAGGTAGATCACGGCCAGGATCAGCAGCGCCGTGCCGCCTTCGGTGGACAGCACCGTGCCGATCACGCCCATGCGCTCGCCGAGCCAGCCGCACACGAACTTGCCGGCGGCGCCGCCGATGAACACCAGCGCGAGCGCGGTGCCCATCATCGGCGTCGAGATACCCTTGGCCTTCATCAGGAACGGCAGGAAGGTCAGCAGCCCCATGCGCACCGCCGTGTCGAGCATGCCGATCGTGAACAGCAGCGAGAAGCCCGAGCCGGAGCCCTCCGCGTGACGGCTCGACGCCTCGTCGGCGGGGGCCGCGTCACGCGGCACGTTCGGCAGCCACAGCGCGATCACCAGCGCCACCACCATGCCGAGCGCCGACATCGCCCACAAGGCATGGCGCCACGGCATGAAGGTGATCAGCAGCGAGATGGCCGCCGGCAGCGCGGATTTCCCCAGGTCGCCCGAGAAGTTGTAGATGCTGAGCGGCCCGCGCGCCTGGCGCCCATACACGCGCGAGACGGCGCCCGAGGCCAGCGGATGCTGGGTGCTCGAGCCGCTCCCGGAGATGGCCAGCGCCACGCACAGGCCCAGCAGGCTGCCCGACATGCCGGCGAAGGCGTAGCCGAGCGCGGCCAGCAAGGTGCCGAGCACCAGCGTGGCGCGCGTGCCGAGCATGGCGGCGATGCGCCCCGCCGGCAACTGCAGGGTCGCCATGGTGCCGGCATAGATGCCGCGCAGGATCGCCAGCGCGCCGTAGTTGAGGCCGAAATCCGCCTGCCAGACCGGCAGCAGGGCGTAGATCATGTCGGTGTAGCCGTCGTGCAGCGCATGCGCCGTGCAGGAGAGCCAAAGTACCCGCTTGCGCGAGACGGGGCCGGCTTGCTCGGGGCCGCCGGATACGTCGGCGCTCGGGGAGGAAAAGGAAAAAAGTCTCATGGATCGGCCGGATCGCGGCAAGGCAGGCCCTGGCGGCTGCTCGAGGTTCGGTTTCGGAATGCCCTAGTCTAGGTTCGCCCGGCAGGTGCCACAACTGACGTAAAATTGCGCCAGCCGGGAGAAAAAGTCACGTATGGACATGAACGAGCGCATCGAGAAGGACGCGGACAAGCTGCCCCCGCTGAATGCCTTGCGGCACTTCGAGGCGGTCGCGCGGCTGGGCAGTTTCGCGGCGGCGGCCACCGAGCTGCACGTCACGCACTGGGCGGTCGGCAAGCAGATCCGCCTGCTGGAGGACTGGTTCGGCGTGCCGCTGTTCGAGCGCCGCCCGCGCGGCGTGGTGCCGACCGACGAGGGCGCGGCGCTGCTCGGCGACGTCAACGGCGCCTTCGCGCGGCTGAGCAGCTCGGTCACGCGGCTGCGCCATGAATCCATCACGCGCCGCATCACCGGCCTGGTGCGCGTCAACGCGCTGGCGAGCTTCGCGCTGTGCTGGCTGATCCCGCGCCTGGCCGATTTCCAGGCCCGCTACCCGGAGATCGAGGTCCGGCTCTCCACCACCTCGCGCCGCCTGCGCTACGTGGGCGACGCCTTCGACATCGGCGTGCGCTCGGGCCCGGAGCATGCCGCCGGCCTCACCTCATTGAGCCTGATGCCCGACCTGCGCCTGCCCGCCTGCAGCCCGGCGCTGCTGCAAAGCCAGCCGATCCGCGGCGTCGCCGACCTGCGCCAGCACACCCTGCTGCACTCCTCCAGCACGCGCACGGCCTGGTCGGACTGGATGAGGGAAGCCGGCGCGCCGGGGCTGCAGGGCATGCGCCACCAGCACTTCGATCACGTGTTCCTGCAACTGGGCGCGGCCACCGAAGGCCTCGGCGTGACCCTGGCCTCGCTGCCGCTGATCGAGCGCGAGATGGCGACCGGGCGCCTGGTCTGCCCGATCCCGGAACCCGTGTGGCGCGGCCCCGACTACACCCTGGTGGTGAATACCGATCGCATCGGGGACGCCGCCGTCAAGGCGTTCAGGAACTGGATCGTGGCGGCGGCCCAGCATTCGGGCGAGCCGCCGCGTGTCGAATCCGCCGCCAAGGCGGCCCGCAAGACGGCGGGCAAGCGAAAGCCGGCGCGGCGCGCCTGAGCCACCAGGTTCAGAAGCGCTCGATCATGCCGATCTGCACGCCCTTCACCATCGCGCCCGGATAAGCCGGCGGCAGGCCCGTCACGTTCACGCCGCGCAGCGTGAAGCTGGCCTTGCCGCGATTGCGCAGCCAGCCCGCGCTCGCGTACAGCAGCAGGCGCCGCGACAGGTCATATTCCCCCATCGCGCTGAACTGGTCGGCATCGTTGCCGGCGCCCGAGCGATCGCGCAGGTAGGCGTAACCGAGCATGGCGCGCAGCCTCGACGTCGCCGCGTAGCGCAGCGACACGGCCGCGCCGTCGTCGTGATAACGGGGCGTGCCGCCGCCGTCGCCGTTGAACACCGAGACGAAACCCGTCACGCGGCCCAGCGTGTAGGACACGCCGCCGAGGTTCGAGCGCAGCGCGCCCGAATCGTTGGTCTGCTGGTGCGCGAAGGCGATCCGGAACGGCCCGCGGCGATAGGCGAAGGTCGCGATGGTGCCGCCCAGGCCGTTCGCGCCGCCCGCCGACGGGTCGCGCATCGACACCATCAGCGTGCTCGAGAAGCCATGGAAATCGGGCGACAGGTAGGTGATCGCATTGCTCTCGTAGGGCGTGATCTTCGAGAGGTTGTTGAGCCCGGATGCGATGGTGCCTGCCCCGAAGGCATCGATCTGCCCTTTGAACGGGATGTAGATCGGCGAATACTGCCGGCCCACGCGAATCTCGCCCCAGGGCGCGCCGAGCCCCACCCAGGCCTGCCGGTTGAACAGCGTGCCCGCGGTCGAGAGCGTGCCGTCGTTGGAGCCGAAGCCGCTTTCCAGGTCGAACAGGATGCGCATGCCGCCGCCGATCGGCTCGTCGCCACGCAGCCCGATCCGCGAGCCGCGATAGGCGCCCGAATCGAGCCGCGGCACCCAGCCCGAGCCGGGATTGGTCAGCTCGATGCTGGTGTCGATCACGCCATAGAGCGTGACCGAGCCCTGCGCGAAGGCGGGCGCGGCGGCTCCGCCGCACAAGGCGGCCAAGGCAAGCTGCCGGGCTGCCCGCAACGGCAGCGCGAGACGACGCGCGCCGAAGCTTGCGCGCGCAACGGATTCATCACGCATGAGCGAAGGAGGGAAAGAGACTTCGCCGACACGCGTATCCACGGGCGACGCCGGCGCATCGAGTCGATGCCCGTGGATACGCGGCCGGCCGAAAAACAGCCAGCCACGAAAAACGCCGGCGGGACATGGCCCCCATCCAGGAGCCCTTTCCCGCCGGCGCATCGGATCGGGCGCGGCGCGCTGTGCTGCATCGCGCGCCGCGCCCTCGCCTGCCGGATTACTTGCCGTCCGGCAGCGCGTAGGCGATCACGTAGTCGCCGAGCTTGGTGCCGAACGAGCCATGGCCGCCCGCGGCGATCACCACGTACTGGCGGCCGTTGACCTCGTAGGTCATCGGCGTGGCCTGGCCGCCGGCCGGCAGGCGCTGTTCCCACAGCAGCTTGCCGTTGTTGGTGTCGTAGCCGCGGATGTAGTTGTCCGCGGTGGCGCCGATGAAGAACACGCCGCCCGCCGTGGTGGCCGGGCCGCCCAGCATCGGCATGCCCATCCGGAACGGCAGCGGGATCGGCGAGCTGTCGCGGACCGTGCCGATGCGGCGCTTCCAGACGATCTCGTTGGTCTTCAGGTCGATCGCCGACACGTAGCCCCAGGCCGGCTGCTTGCACGGCAGGCCGAACGGCGAGAGGAACGGGTTGAGCGTCACGCCGAACGGCACGCCGTACTGCGGCTGGATGCCGGATTCGGTGCCGCTGCCCTTGGCGCCCGGTTCCGGTTCCATCGGGTTGCCCGGGCCGCGCGGGATCAGGCGCGACACGAAGGGCAGCGCGATCGGGTTGGCGATGGCGATCTGGCGGTCGGTGTCGACGGCGATGCCGCCCCACTCGAACATGCCCAGGTTGCCCGGGAACACCAGCGTGCCCTGCTCCGACGGCGGCGTGAAGGTGCCTTCGTAACGCAGGCGGTGGAACATCACGCGGCAGACCAGTTGGTCGAACATCGTCGCGCCCCACATGTCCGCGTCCGTCAGGTTCTTCTTCGGACGGAAGGTCAGGTCCGAGAACGGCTGCGTCGGCGAGAGATGGTCGCCCTTGGCGGCGCCTTGCGGCACCGGCAGTTCGGGCGCCGGCACCACGGTGGCGCCGGTACGGCGGTCGAGCACGAAGATGTTGCCGGTCTTGGCCGGCGCGTAGACCACCGGCACCTTGTTGCCGTTCTTGTCGGTGATGTCGGCCAGGGTCGGCTGCGAGGGCTGGTCCATGTCCCACAGATCGTGGTGGGCGGTCTGGTAGAACCAGGCCAGCTTGCCGGTCGAGGCATGCAGCGCCAGCAGGCCGCTCGCGTAGCGCTCCTGCTCCGGCGTGCGATGGCCGCCCCAGATGTCGGGGGTGGTCACGCCCATCGGCAGGTAGACGATGTCGAGCTTGGCGTCGTAGGCGGCCGGCGCCCACGAGTTCGGCGAGTTCCAGGTGTAGTGCTCGCCCGGGCCCGGGATGTGGTTCGGGTCCTTCGCGCCCGGATCGAATGCCCACAGCAGCTTGCCGGTGCGCACGTCGAAGCCGCGGATCACGCCGGAAGGCTCGCGCGTCGAGAAGTTGTCCTCGACCGAGCCGGCCACCACGATCACCTTGTCGGTGACGATCGGCGGCGAGGTCGGCTCGTACATGCCCGGCGTGGTGACCGGCTGCAGATGCTGGAGGTCCAGGTCGCCGTTGTTGCCGAAGTCGGCGCAGCGCTGGCCGGTCTGCGCGTCGAGCGCATACAGGTGGCCGTCGTTGACCGGCAGGTAGATGCGGCGCGCGCAGGCGGCACCGGTGGCGGCATCGGCCGTGATCGGCGCCGGCGCGGCCGGGGCGCTGGCGGCGGCAGCCGCGTCGGTGGCGCTGGCGGCGTCGGTGGCCGCGTTAGCGGCGGCGGCACCCGAGGCGGCGGACGCGGCGGCAGCCGTATCGGCGGCCGGTGCCGCGCTGGCGGCGTCGCCTTGCGCGGAAGCCGACAGGTCGACGTAGGACACGCCGCGGCAGGTCACGTGCTGGAACGACGGATCGGCCTTCAGGCCCGGGTCGAACTTCCACGCGAGCTTGCCCGAGGCGGCGTCGAGCGCGAACAGGATCTGGTGCGGCGAGCAGAGGTACAGCAGGTTGCCGATCTTGATCGGCGTGACCTCGCTGGTGATCTCGCCCGGATCGTTCGGGCCTTTCATGTCGCCGGTGCGGAAGGTCCAGGCCACCTGCAGGTTCTTCACGTTATCGGGCGTGATCTGCTTGAGCGGCGAGTAGCGCGTGCCGTCCTGGGTGCGGCCATAGGCCGGCCAGTCGGCGTCGGCGATGCCGGGGATCGGCGAGGTCTGCGCGGGCGTCTGCGCCGCGAGGGTGCCGTTCAGTTCCTGCGGATCGTTGAAGTTCGCGTAGAACAGCACGCCGCCCCAGATCACCAGCGAGATCGCCAAGGCCCAGCCGTTGGCGGCGCGGGCGCCGTTGAGCTTGCGCGTGACCAGCACCAGCAGCCAGACGCCGAAGATGACCAGCACGCCGGAGCGCGGCGCGAGGGCCCAGAAATCGAAACCGGATTCGCCGACGGCCCAGATCGCGGTGCCCACCAGCAGCAGCGCGTAGAGCGTCAGCGCGACGGCGCGGCGGCCGCGCACCAGCCAGGCGAAGACCAGCAGCACGATGCCGGCGACCACGTAGTACGCCGAGCCGCCGATGGCGACCAGCCACGCGCCGCCGACCAGCAGGTACAGCCCGGCCAGCACGGCGAACAGCAATGTCAGCCCGCCGACGACTCCGAGCGACGAGGATTGTTTTGTCATGATCCCAACCTTTTGTTTGAGACGGTTATCAACAGACTGCGTGCGCGAGACACGCAGGTCATCCTCCATCCTTGTTTTGTTATGGCGCTACGGATTCGCGTCGCGCGGGACGGCCTGCCCGCGCGACGCCAGCACCCGCGCCGCCGAGCTTCCGGCGGCCACGGGCGCAATACGAAAGACCGCGCACGCAGGCGCGATCACGCGCGTGCGGCACGGCAGGATTCTGGGAACACACCACGAAGCGTGCGACGCGTCCGGCCGCGCGAATTCGAATCGCTGCGACGACGGCGCGTGCATCATGTCGGCGGGAGCCCGGCCCGCTGCGCGCTTGACGCGGCGCGAGGCCCGACTGCCCGAAGAAACGCCCACCCGGTTTGCCTGGCTGTCATGTCCTTCCCGTCACGTGAATGCATGGCATGCACATCGAATGCCGCGACGGGGCGCATCTCAGGCGCGAACCATCACGGCATGAAAGACTTCTGAAACATTCGGCTCGTTTCGTTTAGGGTCGCAAATATATCTTTTTTTCCATCGGACTGCACGTTCGCGGGCCTGGCGGGCCATCGCGATCTTCAAGCGGCGTGCGCGAATCGCGCAACAAACGATGCGATAGAACGCCGTCCCGGATGCAATCGTCCGGCTCGCCGGAGCCTCGCTCCAGGGCGGGGCAAGGCGCGTGCCCGCGCTCAGTGATACCCGGCGTCGCCCTCGCGGACCTTGCCGTGGAATACGCGGTACTGCATGAAGTTGTAGACCAGGATGATCGGCAGCACGATCACCGTGCCGACCAGGATGAACCACTGGCTCTCGGCCGGCGAGGACGCGTCCCAGATCGACAGCGAAGGCGGCACCAGGTTGGGCCAGATGCTGATCGCGAGGCCCGTGTAGCCGAGGAACAGGATCGCCAGCGTCAGCACGAAGGGTTGCAGGTCGCGACGGCGATGGTTCACCGCGCGCAGGATGCCGGTGGCGCAGGCCAGCACCAGGATCGGCACCGGCGAGAACACGATCAGCCGGCCGCCGCCGAACCAGCGCTCGGCCACCGACGGCAGCCCGATCACGGTCCAGGCGCTGACCAGGAAGATCGCGCCGAGCAGGATCAGGCACAGCGGCTTCATCAGGAAATACGCCTTCTCCCGCAGCGCGCCGTCGGTCTTCCAGATCAGCCAGCCGCAGCCGAGCGTGGCGTAGGTGATCAGCAGGCAGAAGCCGCAGAACACGCTGAACGGCGAGAGCCAGCCGAACGGGTCGCCGGCGAACGCGCCGTTGACGATGGTGGTGCCCTGCAGCAGCGAGCCGAGCACCACGCCCTGGCAGAAGGTGGCCAGCATCGAGCCGCCGATGAAGGCCAGGTCCCAGAGGTTCTGGGTACGCCGTGCCTTGGCGCGCAACTCGAAGGCCGCGCCGCGGAAGATCAGGCCGATCACCATCAGCACCAGCGGCAGGTAGTTGGCCGGCAGCAGCGTGGCATAGGCCACCGGGAAGGCGCCGTACAACACCGCGCCGCCCAGCACCAGGAAGGTTTCGTTGCCGTCCCACACGGGCGCGACGGTGTTGAGCATCACCTGCCGCTCGCTGCGCGCGTCGAAGAACGGAAACAGCAGGCCGAGGCCGAGGTCGAAACCGTCGAGCATCACGTAGAGGAACACGCCGAGCCCGACGATGAAGGCCCACAGCACGGGAAGATAGAGGCTCATCGCGTCACTCCTCGTCGATCGCGTCGTGGGGGCGCGACAGCGCCCGGTTCTGCAGCACCGGATGGGCGGCCTGGCCTTCGTCATGGCCGATCGAGGGGCCCTTTCGCATCAGCTTGAGCATGTAGTAGACCCCCGTGCCGAACACCAGGAAATAGACGATCACGAACAGCAGCAGGGTCACGCCGACCTGCTGGCCGCTCAGCGGCGAGACCGAATGCTCGGTGCGCAGCACGCCGTAGACGGTCCAGGGCTGGCGGCCCACCTCGGTGGTGATCCAGCCGGCCAGCAGCGCGACGATGCCCGACGGGCCCATCCACAGCATGAAGCGCTGGAACACGCGCGAATCGTAGAGCCGCGCGCCGCGCCGCAGCCAGCAGCCCAGCAGCACCGCGAACAGCATCAGGAAGCCGAGCCCGGCCATCACGCGGAAGGTCCAGAAGATGATCGGCGAATAGGGGCGGTCCTCGCGCGGGAAGGTCTTGAGGCCGCGGATCTCGCCGTCCCAGCTGTGGGTGAGGATCAGGCTGCCCAGGTGCGGGAGCTGGATCGCGTAGCGCGTGACCTCGGCGTCCATGTCGGGCAGGCCCACCAGGTTCAGCGCGGTGCCGCCGTGCTCGGTCTCCCAGATGCCCTCGATCGCCGCGATCTTGGCCGGCTGGTATTCGCGCGTGTTCAGGCCGTGCGCGTCGCCGATCGCGATCTGCAGCGGCACCAGCGGCAGCAGCAGCCACAGCGCCATCGAGAAGCTGCGCGTGACGGCCGCGTCGCGCCGCCCCTTGAGCAGGTGCCAGGCGCTGCAGGCGGCCACCAGGAAGCCGGCCACGATGAAGGCCGCGATTGTCATGTGGAACAGGCGATACGGGAACGAGGGATTGAAGATGATCTTCCACCAGTCGACCGGCACCAGCCGCCCGTTCTCGATGCCGAAACCCTGCGGGGTCTGCATGAAGCTGTTGGAGGCGAGGATCCAGAAGGTGGAGATCAGGGTGCCGAGCGCGACCATCAGCGTGGCGAAGTAATGCGCGCGCGGGCTCACGCGCTGCCAGCCGAACAGCATCACGCCGAGGAAGCCGGCCTCGAGGAAGAAGGCGGTCAGCACCTCGTAGGTCAGCAGCGGGCCGGTCACGCTGCCGGCGATGCGCGAGAAGCCGCCCCAGTTGGTGCCGATCTCGTAGGCCATCACCACGCCCGAGATCACGCCCATGCCGAAGCCGACCGCGAAGATCTTCGACCAGAACAGGAACATGTCCTTGTAGGACGAATCGCCGGTCTTGAGCCACATGCCTTCGAGCACCGCGAGGAAGCTGGCCATGCCGATGCTGATCGCCGGGAACACGATGTGGAACGACACCGTGAACGCGAACTGCAGGCGCGCCAGATGCAATGCGTCGAAGATCTCCATGCGGCCTCTCCTGCCTTGGGCTTGCGGGTGACGCGCGGGACGGGCATCGACGGCCCGCTTCGCCGGCGGCACGTCGATGGTTGCTCGCGCATCGATTGAACCAAGCCGGCATGATGCCCGAGAAACATGACTGGGTGGCGACGCGGTGCATGCCGGACGAATCCACCATGCCGGGCGCGCGACGGCGGCCGGCACGCATCAACAATAAACCATCCTCGGCAAAGGTAAAGGCCGCCGATTCGGCGAACGCCGCGCGCATTCGCCGTGAATCGTTCCAGCGGTATCGAGCGCGGCAGGCTTCGTGCCTGTAAGAAAGGAAAAGCCGGCGCGAGACGGCGCCGGCTCATGTCGTGCTTCGACCCATGCCGGGCAACGCGCCCGGCGCGCCGCTCAGCCCCGCGCGCGCGTCGAGACCAGCCGGAACGCGGCGATCGAACCGGCCACCGCGATCAGCACCGGCACCAGGAAATCGTGGCCGACGCGGGTAAATTCGACAACCAGCACGATCGCGGTCAGCGGCATCTGCATCGAGGCGGACAGGAAGGCGGCGGCACCGACGATGGCGAACGCGCCGGGCGCCGTGCCGGGCCACACGACATGCCAGAGACCGCCCAGCACGATCGCGAGCAGCGCGCCGTTGGCCAGGCCCGGCGTGAGCAGGCCGCCCTCGGCGCCGGCCCGCAGGCTGCCCCACTCGATCGCCACCTTGGCCACCAGCAGCACGGCGGCCATGCCGATCGTCAGGGCGCTGTCGAAGCCCAGCGAGGCCGGCCCCTTGCCGTTGCCGAGCAGGGCCGGCAAGGCGATCGACAGGCCGCCGATGATCGCGAAATTGAGCACCGACAGCGCCGGCAGCCGCCAGTCGCGCGGCGCGCTGGCCCGCGCGGCCGTGGTCAGGCGCGTGAAGCCGTAGGCGGCCACCCCGAACACCGGCCCGCAGAGCGCCGACCACACCACCAGCGAGGCGTCGATGGCGAGCGGCGCGACCGTGTACTGGTGCTCGTTGCCCAGGCCGATCCAGGCCACCACGGCGGCGATCGCCGAGCTGGCCAGGGCCGGCACCGCGGCCGACCAGCCGAAGCTGCCGAGCAGCACCTCCAGCACGAACACGGCGCCGCCCAGCGGCACGTTGTAGACGGCGGCCAGGCCGGCGCCGGCCCCGCAGGCCACCATCAGGCGCTGGTCGGCCGCCGACAGCCCGGCCCGATGCGCGATCCAGCCGGCCCACAGCGAGCCGATCTCGCGCGGCGCCACCTCGCGGCCGAGCGGCGAGCCGAGCGCCACCGTCACGATCTGCAGCAGCGCGTGGACGGTGGTGCTGAGGATCGGCATGCGCGGGTCGGCGGCCTTCACGGCTCGCTTGATGCTGACCAGCGGCTTGCCCCAGCGGTACAGCGCCCACCAGCCGAAGCCGGCCACCAGCCCGCAGCCGGTCATCACCAGCACCCGGCGCAGCGGCGAGGCCGCGCTCACGCCGTGCAGGAAGCTCTCCTCGCTGATCACCTGGCCGACGCTGTAGCCATAGGCGAGATGCTGGATCTCGTGCAGCAGCAGCGCCAGCAGCATGCCGCCGATGCCGGCGCCGATCCCCGTCAGCACGGTGACCATGGCCAGCCTCGCGAGCGGGCGGCTGGCGGCCTGGGACGATGTCGCGGTGGCGGCGGCCGTGGCCGAAGCGGGCGCGGCCGGCTGGGGCGGCACGACGGCCTGGGCGGTGGAGGGAGTGGTCGGCGAGGACATGATGGGCGGTGGTGGGTGAGTCTTGGAATGAGCCTGCGAGTCAGGAAGGCGCGGACCACGTGGGCCCGCCATGGCGACATCCTAGTGAGCGAAAACTCATGAGACAAATGGATTTTTCTACTTGATTCATTCACATCGCGCATGGCCGACGTTGATCCGGTCCGCCAGCGATCCCGAGCGCGATCCCAACCGCCCCGCGCCCGCCTCGATCATGCACCTGCCCCGCTCCCCGCGACATGCCGGCGCCCCCGCGTTTTCCCTGAGCGCGCTAGTCTTGACTCGCCCACGCGAATCGACAACACTGCATTCCATTCCAGTGTGATCACACATCAAACCCGGAGCCCACCGCCTTGTCACCGCGCATCACCCCGCCCGCCCTGCAGCTCGTCGAATCCGAAACGATGGCCGACAAGGTCTACCAGCAACTGCGCGAGGCGCTGATGAGCGGCCGCTTCGCGCCGGGCCAGGCGCTGAGCCTGCGCGGCGTGGCCGAGGCGGTCGGCTCGTCCACCATGCCGGTGCGCGCCGCGCTCACCCGGCTGGCCGCCGAGCGCGCGCTGGTGGACGGCCCGAACCGCGCCCTGGTGGTGCCGCCGATGACGGTCGAGATGCTCGACGAGCTGCGCGACGTGCGCATCGCCCTGGAGGGCTGCGTGGCCGCGCGTGCCACCGCCCGCATGAACCAGGCGCAGGTGGCCGAGGTCCGCGCGCTCTGCGAGACCATGCACACGCACGCCGAGGCCGGCGACACGCGCGAATACCTGCGCGCCAACTTCGCCTTCCACCGCGCGATCTACCGGCACGGCGCGAGCGAGAGCACGCTGGCGATCATCGAGAACCTGTGGATGCGGATCGGCCCGTTCCTGAACATGGTGGCGCCCGACATCCCGCATATGCGCCGCTCGATGGTGGCGCATCGCGCGATCGTCGAGGCGATCGCGCGCGGCGACGGCGCCGGCGCGAAGGCGGGCATCGCGCTCGACATCGACGGCGCCGCGCACGACCTGGCGACCACGCTAGGCACGGCGCGGGACGCCGAGGATGGCGCCGAGCCCGCGAACAAGGAAGCAGCGGCACGACTCAAGCCGGCGCGCGCCTGAACCACGCACGGGCGGCACGGCAACACGGAAAGCGCGGCCCACCAGGGCGCGCTTGCAAGCACGACTCTCAGTAGAACGAAACAGGAGACAAACCGGCATGGCCATCCTCGATTTGCTCAAACCCTTCCCCGGCCTGCGCGTGCTCGTCACGGGCGGCGCCTCCGGCATCGGCCTGATGATCGCCGACGCGTTCGCCGAGGCCGGCGCGCGCGTGCATGTCTGCGACGCCTCCGAGGCGGCCATCGCCGCGCTCGGCGAGCGCGCGGGCAAACCCGTGCACGGCGCCACGCTGGCCGACGTGGCCGACCCGGCCGCGATCGAGCGCGTGTTCGAGGACCTCGGCCGAACGCTGGGCGGGCTCGACGTGCTGGTCAACAACGCCGGCATCGCCGGGCCGACCGGCGGCATCGACGAGATCGACCCGGGCGACTGGCAACGCACCATCTCGATCAACCTCGACGCGCAATACCGTTTCGCGCGGCGCGCGGTGCCGCTGCTGCGCGCCTCGCCGCAAGGCGGCTCGATCATCGCGCTGTCCTCGGTGGCCGGGCGGCTCGGCTACGCGTTCCGCACGCCCTACGCGGCCACCAAGTGGGCGATCGTCGGCCTGGTCAAGAGCCTCGCGATCGAGCTCGGGCCGACCGGCATCCGCGTCAACGCGATCCAGCCCGGCATCGTGCGCGGCCCGCGCATGCGCGGCGTGATCGAGGCGCGCGCGAAGCAGCTCGGCCTCGCCTACGAGGAGATGGAGGCGCGCTACCTGGAGAAGATCTCGCTGCGCCGCATGACCGACCCCGAGGAAATCGCCGCCACCGCGCTGTTCCTCTGCTCGCCGGGCGGCCATGGCATCTCGGGGCAGGCGATCTCCGTGTGCGGCAACGTCGAGGTGCTCTGAGCCCACCCACGCGCCCCGCCCTCCCGCTCGATCCGAATCCACGCTTCACGAGGAACCCACATGGCCTCCGCCCGCAAAGTCATCATCACCTGCGCCCCGACCGGCGCGATCCACACGCCGTCGATGTCGCCCTACCTGCCCGTCACGCCGCGCGAGATAGAGGACGCCGCGGTCGCGGCCGCCGAGGCCGGCGCCGCGATCCTGCACCTGCACGCGCGCAACCCTTCCGACGGCAAGCCGACCCAGGACCCGGCCGTGTTCGCGGAGTTCCTGCCGCGCATCAAGGCGCGCTGCGATGCCGTGATCAACCTGACCTCGGGCGGCAGCCCGCACATGACGATCGCCGAGCGGCTGCGCCCCGCGCATCACTTCCAGCCCGAGATCGCCTCGCTGAACATGGGCTCGATGAACTTCGGCCTCTACCCGATGCTGGAGCGCTTCCCCGAGCTGAAGCACGACTGGGAACGCGAGCATCTCGCGAACAGTCGCGACCTGGTGTTCAAGAACACCTTCGCCGACATCGAGACCATCCTCACCAGTTGCGGCGCGAACGGCACGCGCTTCGAATTCGAGTGCTACGACATCTCGCATCTCTACAACCTCGCGCACTTCGTCGATCGCGGACTGGCCAAGCCGCCGTTCTTCGTGCAGAGCGTGTTCGGGCTGCTCGGCGGGATCGGCGCGCATCCCGAGGACCTGATGCACATGCGGCGCACCGCCGACCGGCTGTTCGGCGCGGACTACGTCTGGTCGATCCTCGGCGCGGGCCGCAACCAGATCCCGCTGGCCACGATCGGCGCCGCGCAGGGCGCGAACGTGCGCGTCGGGCTCGAGGATTCGCTCTGGATCGGCCCCGGCAAGCTGGCCGAATCGAGCGCCGCCCAGGTGCTGAAGATGCGCCAGGTGCTGGAAGGGCTATCGCTGGAGATCGCCACGCCCGCCGAGGCCCGCGCGATGCTCGGCCTGAAGGGGCCCGACGCGGTCAGGTTCTGAACCGAAGCCACAAGCAATCGTTCCTGTATTGACGCACGACCGACAAGCAAGCGCGGGCTCCGCGCCCCTGGCACGCCGTCGCGCGCGCCGCCCCGAGCAAGGCCGGGCTCCATGAGATGAAGGGAGCGCACGGCAAGCCGGGCCGGCGCGGCGCGAGCACGCGCCGGGCGCCCCCGCCTGTCGTCCGAACCTCGCGGTGCGCCCGGCTTGCGGCGCGCGCCGGACTGTTGCCGATGGAGTCCATTCGATGTCGTCCCAACCCGCCACCCTGTCCGCCGTCGACGGCGATGCCCGCGTCGCGCTGAACCGGCTGCTGTTCCGCAAGCTGATGCCGATCCTGATCGTCGCCTACGTCATCAGCTTCCTCGACCGCACCAACATCGCCTTCGCCAAGCACGCGATGAGCGTCGATCTCGGCATTTCCTCGGCCGCCTACGGCCTGGGCGCCGGCCTGTTCTTCCTGACCTACGCGGTGCTGGAGATTCCCAGCAACCTGGTGCTGCACCGCGTCGGCGCGCGCTTCTGGATCACCCGCATCATGATCACCTGGGGGCTGCTGTCGATCGCGATGGCCTTCGTGCGCGGCGAAACCTCGTTCTACCTGATGCGCCTGCTGCTCGGCGCGGCCGAGGCCGGCCTGTTCCCGGGCGTGATGCTGTACCTGACCTACTGGTTCGGCCGCGAGGAGCGGGCCCGCGCGACCGGCTATTTCCTGCTCGGCGTGTGCGTGGCGAACATCGTCGGCGGGCCGCTGGCCGGCGCGCTGCTCGAACTCGACGGCGCCTTCGGCTTGCACGGCTGGCAATGGCTGTTCGCGATCGAGGGGGTTCCGGCCGTGCTGCTGGCCTTCGTGGTCTGGCGCAAGCTGCCCGACCGGCCCAGCAGCGCGCCCTGGCTCGACGCCGAGACGGGCCGCGCGCTGGAGCGCTCGCTGGCGGCCGAGCAGCAGGCCGGCAGCGCCTCGCACGGCGGCCATTCGTTCGGGCTGGCGGTACGCGATCCGCAGATCTGGCTGGCGATCTTCGTCTACTTCTGCCACCAGTTGACGATCTACACGATGATCTTCTTCCTGCCCGGCATCATCTCGGCCTCGGGGCAGTTCTCGTCGTTCGCGGTCGGGCTGCTGAGCGCGATGCCCTGGGTGGCCGCCGCGCTCGGCGCCTCGACGCTGCCGCGCCTGGCGCGCGACTCGAAGCGCTCGCGCTCGCTGCTCTGCGCGGGGCTGCTGGTGATGGCCGCGGGCCTGGTCAGCGCCGCCCATGCCTCGCCGGGGCTGGCCCTGCTCAGCGTGTGCGTGGCCGCCGCGATGTTCTTCGTGGTGCAGGCCATCATCTTCACCTTCCCGGCCTCGCGCTTGTCCGGCAATGCGCTGGCGGGCGGGCTGGGGCTGGTCAATACCTGCGGCCTGCTCGGCGGCTTCGTCGGGCCCACCGTGGTGGGCGCGATCGAGCAGGCCACCGGCGACGCGAAGAACGGCCTCACCCTGCTGGCCGTGGCGCTGGCGATCGCGGCGGTGGTCGCGCTCAGGTTGAGGCACGGCGGGGAATAAGCATCGCGCGGCAGGCTCGTCGAATCGAAACGAAACAAAAGGCCATCGCGAGTCTTCGCGATGGCCTTTTTGCGTGATGCGAGCCGCTCAGAACCGATGCGTGATGCCCGCCAATACCGAAACCTGGTTCGGCGTCGACGAGGCGCTCAGCCCGTTGATGTTGGCCACCGCAGCCTGCCCGCTCGAATCGGTGCCCGACGCGTGCTGGTAGAGGCCGACCAGGTAGAGCTGGGTGCGCTTGGAGAGGATGTAGGTGATGCCCAGGTCGCCCTGCTGGTAGGTCACGTGGTTGACGCCGTAGCCGCGCGTGTAGTCGTAAGCCGCGCCGAGCAGCCAGACCGGCGTGAGGTAGTAGCGCAGGTTCAGCTCGGCGTTGTGGAAGCTGGCCGAGCCGCGATAGCCGAGCGGGTCCAGGCTCGCATGCGCGCCCAGTTCGCCGAAGCGCGTGTTGGTATAGACCGCGCCGATGATCGCCGGCCCCGCCGTGTAGGTGCCGCCGACCGCCACGATCTGCTCGTCGCCGGCCGAGGCGTAACCCGAATAGACGCGGCTCGCCGCCATGTTGCTGCCGGTGGCGCTCGAGCTCGAGTTGTTGCCGAAGTAGGAGAAGTTCGGGTCCTTGACGTGCACGTAGGCCGCGCCGAGCACGATCGGCCCGCCCGTGTAGCCCACCCCGAGCGACCAGATCGAATTGCGCCCGAACTGCCCCGGCGTGCCGCCGAAGCTGTATAGGCCGCTGGCGCGCAGGCCACGATAAGTCGGCGTGGTGTACTTCACCGAGTTGTTCGAGCGGTAGTCGTTGTTGGTGTTGTCGAGGTCGCCCGGGTGGCCGCCGAGGTAGGTCGCCCATTGCGTGCCGGCGATGAAGGGCCCGATGAAATCGACCACGGCGTCGTATTGACGGCCCGCCGTCAGCGTGCCGGCGCGCTGCGAGGCGAGCCCCACCCAGGCCTGTCGGCCGAACAGGTCGCCGCCCTGCTGGAAGCCGCCGGTGGTCGACGAATAACCGTTCTCCAGGTCGAACACGGCGCGCAGGCCGTTGCCGAGATCCTCGCTGCCGCGCAGCCCCCAGCGGTTGCCGAGCACGTTGCTGCTGTTCATCTCGAACTGGCGCTTGCCGCCCGCGTTGTTGGCGTAGACGATCGCCGTGTCGATGGTGCCGTACAAGGTCACGCTCGATTGCGCCTGCGCCGGGCCGGCCGCGGCGCCGAGCGCCAGGCCGGCGACGCCGGCGGCCAGGCCCGAAGCCAGTGGCGAACGCAGCGACGAGGCAAGTCGCCGTCGGGCGCGGGTGCGAAGGGATTGCGGATGGCGTGCGTCGCGCGCGTGGCGCAGGTAGCGCGAAGGGGTCATGCTGGCTCCTCTTGAACCGTTTCGTATCGTCAGGACTGCGATTGATCAGGCTCGCCTCGACGCTGGGTCGGGCCGGGCCGGCCGCGGCGCGACGCCGGTTCGGGGCACCGCGCATTCGGATGCCGAAGTGTTGCCCAGCCGCCCCGCTTCGCTCCAACAAGAAAATAAATTCGCGCCGAACACTTTTTGCTATCGCCGCGACCCAGGCCCGGCCTGGCCGTCGTCGCCCGCGCGGGCGCCTTCCTTCTCAAAAAAGCGCCGCGTTATCATCGGGCTCGATTCCGCGACTCCCCACCCGCATCATGAACATCCGCTTCCTCGAGACCTTCATCTGGCTGGCCCGCCTGCAGAACTTCCGCCTCACGGCCGAGAAGCTGCACACCACGCAGGCCGCCGTGTCGAGCCGCATCGCCGCGCTCGAGGAGAGCTTCGACGTGCGCCTGTTCGACCGCAACTCGCGCTCGGCCACGCTTACGCCGGCCGGTCGCAAGATGCTCGGTTATGCCGAGCGGATCGTGCGCCTGGGCGACGAGATGCGCCGCGAGGTGGAGGACACCGATGCCGACGCGGGCCTGATCCGCCTCGGCGTGATCGAATCGATCGTCCATAGCTGGTTCCCGGCGCTGATGGCGCGCATCCGCGAGCGTTTCCCGCGCCTCGAGGTGGAGGTCACCAGCGATACCACCATCCACCTGGTGCAGTGGCTGCGCGCCGATGCGGTCGACCTGATTCTTCATACCGATACGCTGGCCGATCGCGAATTCGTCAACGCACCGCTCTGCGAATTCCCGATGCGCTGGGTGGCCAGCCCCTCGCTGGGCCTGGGCGGCAAGGGCGTCACGCTGGGCCAGTTGGCCGAGCACCCGGTGATCAGCTTCTCGCGGCATTCCGGCCCGCATACGGCGATCGAGCGCGAATTCTCGCGCGCGGTCGAGCGGCCGGTGCGGATCAACTGCATCAGCTCGGTGGCGGCGATCGTGCGCCTGGTGGTGGACGGCTTCGGGGTGGCCGCGCTGCCGCCGGCCATCATCGAGCGCGAGCTGCGCGAGGCTTCGCTGCTGGTGCTCGATACCGACAGCCGCTTCACGCCGATGCCGCTGGTGGCCAGCCACCGGCTGGCGCACCCGCTGTCGGCGCGGATCGCCGAGCTGGCGGCCGAGACGGCGCGCGACTTCATCGCCGAGCACGGCCCCGCGCCCGAACCGGCCCAGCCTGCCGAAGCCGGCCCGGCGGCGCCGCGGCGCGCCCGCAAGCGATAAGAAAACCCGTTCAGTCCGTATTTTTTTTCTTGTTGGACCGATCCGGCCCGCCCTCGCCAAACTGCGCCTGTCCGAAACCTTACGCAGGAACGCCACGATGAGCGAACAGCCGACGCAACGGCCGGGCCAGCTTTGCATCTGGACCGATACCGACCCTCGAACCGAGGACGACTTCAACGCGTGGTACGACCGCGAGCACATGCAGGAGCGCGTCGCGATCCCCGGCTTCAGCCATGCGCGGCGCTTCCTCGCCAGCGATGGCGCGACGCGGCGCTACCTGGCGCTTTATGAAACCGTCTCGCTCGAGGTGTTCCGCAGCGAGGCCTATCGCCAGGCCTTCGCGCAACAGACCGAGTGGTCGCTGCGCAGTTTCGAGCGCATGCGCGACAACCAGCGTCGCGTCGGCGAGCTCGCATTCGCGGCCGGTGCCGGCGAAGGCGGCCGGCTGGCGCTGTTCGTGGCCGCGCCTGCCGCGCTGACCGGCGGCGCCTGGCGCGAGGCGGCCAGCGCCGCCGCGCAGGCCACCCCGGGCGTGCACGCGGTGCGCGTGTTCGCGACCGACGCCTCGCTGTCGGCACCGATCGCCACCGGCGCCGGCGCACCCGGCACCGCGCTCGGCGACGCGCTGGTGCTGGTCGAAGGCAGCTCGGCCGCCGCCGCGCACGCCCTCGCCACGCGCCTGGCCGCGCTCGCCGACGTCGAAGCCGCGAACGTGCGCGCCTTCGACCTGCTCTGGCGCCTGGCGGCCTGAAACCCGATGTGCCACCGCTGCCCCACCTGATGGAGAAAAAGATGAACGCTCTCGCCAGCACGTCACCGACGCTGGAGCAACCGCGCGCCGGACGCGGACGCCTCGCCACCGCGAGCATGATCGGCACCTCGCTGGAGTGGTACGACTTCACGGTCTACAACACGCTCGCCGCGCTGGTCTTCAACCACCTGTTCTTCCCCTCGGTCGATCCGCTGGCCGGCACCCTGCTGGCCTTCTCGACCTACGCGGTCGGCTATGTGTCGCGGCCGCTGGGCGGCTTCGTGTTCGGCAACCTCGGCGACAAGCTCGGCCGGCGCGCCGTGCTGATGCTGACCCTGCTGCTGATGGGCATCACCACCGCGCTGATGGGCGTGCTGCCCACCTACCAGTCGGCCGGCATCCTGAGCCCGATCCTGCTGGTGAGCCTGCGCTTCGTGCAGGGCATCGCGCTGGGCGGCGAATGGGCCGGCGCGGTGCTGCTCTCGGTCGAGCACGGCAACCAGAAGAAGCGCGGCCTGAATGCCTCCTGGGCCCAGGTCGGGCCCTCGTTCGGCACCCTGCTCGGCACCGGCTTCATCGCGCTGATCACCATCTCGGTGTCCTCCGACGCGTTCCTCGCCTGGGGCTGGCGCGTGCCCTTCCTGGCCAGCCTGCTGCTGGTGGTCTTCGGGCTGTGGGTGCGCCGCAGCGTGGGCGAGACGCCGGCCTTCGAGAAGCTCAGCGAATCGCACAACACCGCCAAGGTGCCGGTGGCCGAGGTGTTCTCCCAGCACTGGCGCCGCCTGCTGGTGGCCGGCGGCTCGCGGATCGGCTCGGACGTGCTCTATGCGTTGATCGTGGTGTTCACGCTGACCTACGTGACCACGGTGCTGAACCTGTCGCGTTCGCTGGCGCTCACCGCCGTGCTGTGCGGCACCGCCTGCAACGCGCTGACGGTGCCGCTGTTCGGCGCGCTGTCGGACCGTTTCGGCCGGCGCCCCGTCTATCTCGGCGGCGTGCTGGCGGCGATCGTCTGGGCCTTCGCGTTCTTCTCGCTGGTCAACACCTCGCAGCCGGGGCTGATCGTGCTGGCGGTGGTGATCGGCCTGGTGATCCACGCCGTGATGTACGGCCCGCAAGCCGCCTTCGTCACCGAGCAGTTCCCGACCCGCGTGCGCTACGCCGGCTCCTCGCTGGCCTACACGCTGGCCGGCATCCTCGGCGGCGGATTCGCGCCGCTGATCATCGTCGCGCTGTTCCGCAACTGGCACACCACGATCGCCGTCTCGCTGTACGTGACCGGCGCGCTGGTCGTCACCGCGATCGCCCTGCTCGCCGCGCGCGAGACCGCGCATCGCGCGCTCGAGGACTGAAGCCTCGCCCATGAAACTCCCGCGCGGCAGCCGCCGCGCTCCCCGCCGGCGCCATGCCGGCGCGGCCGTCTTAGCCGATGCCCGGGCCGCGATGCCCGGGCGCCGCGCGAGGCCGGCCGCGCGCCTGGCGCGACGCCGGCTCCCGCACGACCCGAACCCGACATGACCCAGCTTTCCTTCACCGTTTCCTCGCCCGACGGCGCCGCCTGCACGCTCGAACTCGGCTTCGACACGCTCGTCATCGCCGGCTGGGCCGGCCGCGACGCGGCCGCGATCCAGCACCACATCGACGAACTGGCCGCGCTCGGCGTGGCGCCGCCCTCCAGCACGCCCTGCTTCTACCGCGTCGCCGCCCAGCAACTGAGCCAGGCCGACACGGTCGAGGTGCTCGGCACCGACACCAGCGGCGAGATCGAATGCGTGCTGTTCGGCAGCCCGCTCGGCACCCTGGTGACGATCGGCTCCGATCACACCGACCGCAAGACCGAGGCCTATAGCGTGGCCGTCTCCAAGCAGGTCTGCGTCAAGCCGGTGGCGCGCGAGGCCTGGCGCTACGCCGAGGTGGCCGCGCACTGGGACCGCCTGGAGCTGCGCGCGCGCCTGGTCGCCGCCGACGGCAGCGCGCGCGCCTACCAGCAAGGCAGCGTCGACGGCCTGCTGCCGCCCGCCGCGCTGTGGCAACGCCACGGCGGCATCGACATCGAGGCCCTGCCGGCCGGCAGCGCGATGTACAGCGGCACCCTGGCCGTGCTCGGCGAGATGGCCGCGATGAAGAGCGGCGACGCCTTCGAGCTCGAGCTGCACGACCCCGTGCTCGGCCGCAGCCTGCGCCACCGTTATGCGGTCCAGGCGCTGCCCGTGGTCGCCTGAGCGGCCGCCATGCGCGCGCCCTACCAACCTGCCGGAGACACCCCGATGCGCTTCACGCCCGCCACCCCGCTGCTGACTCTCGCCGCGCAACTCGATGCCGGCACCACCACCAGCCGCGAGCTGGTCGATATCGCGCTCTCGCGCATCGACGCCGAGGGCGGCAACGGCGCCCACGCGTTCTGCCGGGTCGATGCCGACGACGCGCGCCGCCAGGCCGATGCGCAGGACGCGCTGCGTCGCGCCGGCGTGCGCCTGTCGCCGCTGGCGGGCCTGCCCGTCTCGGTCAAGGATCTCTACGACGTGGCGGGCCAGGTCACGCGCGCCGGTTCGCGCGTGCTCGACGACGCGCCGCCCGCCGCGGCCGACGCGCCCGCGATCGCGCTGATGCGCCGCGCCGGCGCGGTGCTGGTGGGCCGCACCAACATGAGCGAGTTCGCCTTCTCGGGGCTCGGCGTCAACCCCTGGCACCGCACGCCGCGCTCGCCCTGGCAGCCCGACGAGCCGCGCGTGGCGGGCGGCTCCTCCTCGGGCGCCGCGGCCTCGGTCGCGCAAGGCATGGCCGCGGCCGGCCTGGGCAGCGATACCGGCGGCTCGCTGCGGATTCCGGCCGCGTTCTGCGGGCTGACCGGCTTCAAGCCCACCGCGCGGCGGATCTCGACGCGCGGCATGTTCCCGCTCTCCACCACGCTCGATTCGACCGGCGCGATCGCGCCGAGCGTGGCCTGCTGCGCGCTGATCGACCGGCTGCTGGCCGGCGAGACCGTCGAGGCCGGCGGTTTCTCGCAGCCGGCGGCGCCGCTCGACGGCCTGCGCCTGGCGGTGCTGTCGAACTACGTGACCGAGCAGATGGACGAGACCGTCGCGCGCGCCTGGGACGAGACGCTGGGCCGCCTGTCGCGCTCCGGCGCGAAGCTGGTGCCGGTGCGCCTGCCGGTGCTCGACATGCTGCCTTCGATCAACCGCTTCGGCTTCTCGCCGATCGAGGCCTATGCGCTGCATCGCAAGACGCTGGCCACGCGCGCCGACGCCTATGACCCGCGCGTGCTGGCGCGGCTGCGGATCGGCGAGCCGGCGCTCGCGGCCGACTACATCGAGTTGCAGGCGGCGCGCGCCGAGGCGATCGAACAGGCGCGCGCCGCGTTCGAGGGCTTCGACGCCTTCCTGATGCCGACCGTGCCGATCGTGCCGCCCGCGATCGCCCCGCTCGAAGCCGACGCGGCGCGCTTCGCCAGCACCAACGGGCTGGTGCTGCGCAATCCCTCGGTGGTGAACTTCCTCGACGGCTGCGCCGTGTCGCTGCCTTGCACGCCGGCCGGCAGCGCGCCGGTGGGGCTCAGCGTCGGCGGGCTCGCGCTGGAGGATGCGCGCGTGCTGCGCGTGGCGGCCGGCATCGAGCAGGCCTTGCTCCACTGAAACGCGGCGGGCCCGGCCGATCGTTCCGGCCGGGCCCGCTTGCCTGCCTCATGATTCAGCGCGCCAGCACCTCGCGCTCCAGCATCAGGTCCTCGTAGAAGGCGCCGAAGCCGCGCGTGCGATGACGGATATGCATCTCCAGGATCCAGACATGGGCGCTCGGCACGATATCGGCCGTCGACAAGGTGCCCGCGAACTTCGGTTCGTGCGGGAAGTCGGCGATCCGGTGCCCCGACATCCGCTTCAGGTTCAGCTCCCAGCCCATTGCCTCGGCCTCGCGCGTGGCGAATTCGTAGAGCGCGCGGCCGCTGACGCGCGCCTCGCGCCATTGCGCATGCACCGCCTTCCACAGCGCGAACACCTCGGCGCGGGCACGATGCATCTCGGGATCGTGGCCGACCACGAAGGTCTCGCCCGCGTCGCCCTCCCAGCGCTGCCAGACCGGACCGACATCGATGAAGAAGATATCGTCGGCGCCCAGCACCACGTCGGGCGCCGAGGGGTTGCCGTATTCGCGCAGCGTGTTCGGGCCGAAGCGCACCACGATCTTGTGCCAGCCGCGCAGCAGCCCGCGCTCGCGCAGCACCGCGCGCGCCAGGCGCGCCGCGTCTTCCTCGCGCATGCCCGGCTCGATGCGCGCCGCGATCGCGTGCACCGCCTCGCGGCTGCGGCGACGCACCTCGAGCATGCCCTCGATGTCGAAATGCGGGCCGACGTCCTCGTAATCCTCGCGCTTCATCATCGCGCCGCCTCCGTTTGCGGGCCGTCGAGCAGCAGGCCTCGCGGCAAGCTCACTTGCGCATGCTCGAAGCCGGCGGCGAGCCGCAACTGGCAGGCCAGGCGCGTGCCGGGCGCGGCGCCGAGGAAGTCGAGCAGCTCGGCTTCGTCCTCGGCGGGCGGCGGCGCGTCGGCGCCGGCCTGGATCTCAACCGCGCAGGTCGCGCAGACGGCATGGCCGCCGCACAGATGCTGGAGCGCGATGCCGGCGCGCATCAGTTCGCCCAGCAGGGGGCGCCCTTGCACCGCCATCAAGTGGCCTTGCCGGCCGTCGGGCAGGCGCAGGTTCATGCGCAGCAGCGTGTCGCGCCGCGCCGACGAAGGGCGCGGCGGCGCGAACGGATCGGCGAAGAAACGCCCGGCCGGCAGGCCGCGCGCGCCGACGAAACCAGCCCGCGCCGCCTCGACCATGGCCGGCGCGCCGCATGCATAGACGTCGACCTGCGCCAACGAGGGGAAATCCGCCATCACGGCCGCGTCGACCCTGCCGCTGCGCATTCCCTCGCGCGACTCGCCCGACAGCACCGGCACGTAACGCAGGCCGGCCTGCCCGGGCGCCGCTGCCCAGGCGCGGCACCGCGCATCCGCGTAGAGATCGGCCGCGGTCCGCGCGCCGACATAGAGATGCACGGGGCTGGCGCGCTCCCACAGCCGATGCGCCTCGATCATCGCCTCGAGCGGCGCGAAGCCGGTGCCGGTGGCGACCAGTACCGCCGGCCTATCCAGCGGCGTCTGCCAGCCGAATTCGCCGAGCGGCCCCTCGACGCCGAGGATCGCCCCCACCGCGCGCCGCCCGTCCTCGGCGAACAGCCACTCGGTGAATTCGCCGCCCGCCATCTTGCGCACATGGATCTCGAAGCTCGCCCCGCCCTCGCAGGCGCGCGCCAGCGAGAACGGCTTGTAGCCGGCCGCCGACCAGCGGATCTCCATGAACTGGCCGGCCTCGTAGCGCAGGGGCTCGCCGTCGAGCAGCGTGAAGCGCACCACCGCGATATCGGCCGCCGCCAGCTCGATCGATTCAATGCGCGCGGCGCGCACGCCCGAGGCGGTGTCGCCTGCGCGCGGCACGCGCAGCAGCAGGTCGGCCTGCGGATAGGTCTGGCACAGCAGCACCGGTTCGGCGCGGGCGCCCGGCGCGACCTCGCGCGGTTCGCCGTCGCGGCCGCTGCGGTAGCGCCCGGCCAGCACCTCGCCGCGGCACTGGCCGCAGAAGCCTTCGCGGCATGAAAAGCGCACCGGGAAATCGGCGGCCAGCGCCGAGCTCACCACGTCCTCGGTGCTGGATGTCCTGAATTGCCGCTGCGTGGGGGCGTCCGTTATCTTCACGACTGTCTGGGGTCCGGCGGAAATCGACGATGGCGGAATCTTGCCTGTGCGAGAGGCCCGCGGCAACGACTATAAGCGGGGGCAATGGACGAGATACGTTGGCGGCTTCGGCGCGCAAGGTGCCGCCGCCTGTTCAGGCCAGCGCCGCGGCTTACGCGGGATAGGCGATCCGTTCCGGCTCGCGCCGCAGGATCACGCGCCCCGCGCGAATCGACAGCAGCGGCTTGACCTGCCGGCGCAGCGCGTCGTAATCGCTGTCTGCATCGAGCACCACCAGGTTCGCCGGCCGCCCCGCCTCCAGCCCGTAGCGCTCGCCGAGCGACAAGGCCGCCGCGCTGTGGTCGGTGACGAAGTCGAGACAGCGCTGCAGGTCGTCGTAGCCCATCATGTGGCAGATATGCAGGCCGGCATCGAGCACGCGCAGGATATTGCCGTTGCCGAGCGGGTACCAGGGATCCTGGATCGAGTCCTGCCCGAAGCAGACGTTGATGCCGGCGCGGTCGAGTTCGGCCACGCGCGTCACGCCGCGCCGCTTCGGGAAGCTGTCGAAGCGCCCCTGCAGATGGATGCTCTCGGTCGGGCAGGAAATGAAGTGGATCCCCGAGCGCTTGAGCAGGCGGAACAGCTTCGAGCAATAGGCGTTGTCGTAGGAGCCCATCGCCGTGGTATGGCTGGCCGTCACGCGCGAGCCCATGCCGCGCACGCGCGCCTCCTCGGCCAGCACCTCCAGGAAGCGCGAATGCGGATCGTCGGTCTCGTCGCAATGGACGTCGACCAGGCAGCCGCTGCGCTCGGCCAGTTCCATCAGGTATTTCAGCGAACTGACGCCCTGCTCGCGCGTGTTCTCGAAGTGCGGGATGCCGCCCACCACGTCGGCGCCCATCTCGATCGCGCGCGCCATCAGCGCGCGGCCGTCGTCGAAGGACTCGATGCCCTCCTGCGGGAAGGCCACGATCTGCAGGTCGATCAGCCCGCGCGCCTCCTCCTTCACCTCCAGCATCGCCGCCAACGCGGCCAGCGTCGGATCGGTCACGTCGACGTGGGTGCGCACGTGCTGGATGCCGTGGTCGCGCAGCATCGCGATCGCCGTGTGGGCGCGCGTCTTGGTGTCCTCGTGGGTGATGGTGGCCTTGCGCTGGCTCCAGCGCTCGATGCCCTCGAACAGCGTGCCGCTGCGGTTCCATTCGGGGTCGCCCGCCGTCAGCACGGCGTCGAGGTGGATATGCGGCTCGACCAGCGGCGGGATCACCAGGCGGCCTTCGGCGTCGATCAGGTCCGGCGCGGCCGGCGCGTTCGGCTGGCCCGGCGCGATGCGCGCCGCCTGCGGGACGATCCGCGCGATGCTCGCGCCGTCGAGTTCGAGGGTATGGAGGCCGCTGCGCCGGCGCAGCGTCGCGTTGACGATCTTCATGGTCGTTCCTGTGGTGGGCAACCGGCGCCGCAAGCGCGTGCCGGGCGATATCGCGGGTGCCGGGCGCGCGAGGCAGGCACCGGCCGACGTTCATTCTAATCAAACGCCCGCGCCACCAAAATCACCGCCGCGCAGCGGGCGTCGAGCCGCGCCACTGTTGCGAGATCCGGAAGGCTGCCCTCCAGCCGGCCCGGTGTTTCCTGCCGCGGCCGCTCCCTACACTGCCTGCATGGATTCGATCGTTGCGTTGACATCGAACCGGAACGCCAGAAGGAGCCAAACCATGAAAACGTTCATCGCCTCGACCGCCGCCGCCCTCGTGATCGCGGCCCCCGCCCTCGCCTTCGCCCAGACCGCCAACCACGGCCTGACGCGCGCCCAGGTGATCCAGGAACTGGTCGACCTGGAATCGGTCGGCTACTCGCCGGCCAGCGGCAACGACGCGAACTACCCGGAGAACGTACTGGCCGCGCAGCAGCGCCTGCAGGCCAGGCGACTCGCGCAGGCCGAGGCCGCGAAGCAGGCTTACGGCCCGAACGGGCAAGCCGTGTCGGAAGCCGGCAAGGCCAAGCAGTAAGACGGCCGGCGCGCGGGCGGCCCGCATTCGGGCGGCACGCGCGCCATGACCTCGGCCGCCTGCCGCCATGTCGAACCTCGGCTGTCGACGATGACAACGCCCCAATCCCGCGCTCGCGCTTCGGCCTGGCCGCGCGCGAGCGCCGCGGCTTCAGGGCGTGACGCCGCTGCGGCGCGTGGACTCGAGCGCGGCGCGCATGCGCGCGTCGAGCGAGGCCAGCATCGCCTCGTCGCGCGCGATGCGATCGGGCAGGTCGGCGCGCAGGAACTCCACCCAGGTGCGCACCTTCGCGTCGACGAAGCGGCGCGACGGGTACAGCGCGTAGATGCTCATGCGCTGCAGCGTGTGCGCCGGCAGCACGCGCATCAGCGAGCCGTCGCGCAGCAGGCCGATCGCGGCATACAGCGGCAGCATGCCGATACCCACGCCCTCGCCGATCGCCACCGCCAGCGATTCGGCGGTATTGGTCTGCACCGGGCCGCTGACGCGGATCTGCTCGACCTGGCCTTCGCGGGTTTCGAGCAGCCAGTCGTGGGTCGGGAAGGCGGGCGTCTGCAGCGTCAGGCAGTCGTGCGCGGCCAGTTCGGCGGGCGTGGCCGGCGCGCCGCGCGAGCGCAGGTAGGCGGGCGAAGCGCACAGAATGCTGAAGGTCTCGCCGAGCCGATGCGAGACCAGCTCGGAATCGGGCAGGGACGAGGCCGTCACCACGGCCATGTCGCTGCTGCCGTCGAACAGGTCGGGCACGCGCTGCGACAGGGTCAGCTCGACCGAGACCTCGGGACGCTGCCCGCGATAGGCGTTGAGCGCCGGCAGGACGTAGTGCTGGCCGATGCTGGCGTAGCTGTGCAGGCGCAACAGGCCCGATGGCCGCTGGTGCGCGCAGCTCGCCTCCTCCTCGGCCGAGTCGACGTCGGCGAGGATCTGCCGGCAGCGCAGCAGGTAGCTTTCGCCAGCCGGCGTCAGCGAGAGACGGCGCGTCGAGCGGTTCATGAGCCGCGTGCGCAGACGCGCCTCCAGCTCCGAGACGGCGCGCGACATGGCGCCGGTGGTCGAGTTGAGCGACAGCGCGGCAGCGGTGAAGCTGCCCGCTTCCACCACGCGGGCGAAGACCCGCATGTTTTGCAAGGTGTCCATGCTTATCGGGGGACGGCCAGGGAAGGCGCCATTGTCCTACCGCGCGCTTATCCGATTGTTACCGGTACAGCAACTCTGGTTTCCCCTGACCCGCGTTAATGGGCGTTTATCGGACTTCTACAATCTGCGGCGCACCGGCCCTCCCTCCCTGAACCGCCGCGCCTGCGCCCCACCAGCCTCTCGTCGCCTTGATGAAATCCGCCTCCGCCTCCCCCCGTGCCGCCGCCGGAATCCGTCGCGCGCCGGCACGACTCGCGCCGCTCGGGCGCCTCGCGCGCGATTGGGCGCTCTCGGACGGCCTGGTCTGGCTGCACCTGGCCAAGACGGTGGGCGCCGCGCTGCTGGCGATGGGTATCGCGATGCGCTTCGATCTGTCCCAGCCGCGCATCGCCATGACCACCGTGTTCGTGCTGATGCAGCCGATGAGCGGCATGGTGTTCGCCAAGGCCTTCTATCGCACGATCGGCACGGTGGTCGGCCTGGCGGCCGCGCTGGCGCTGGGCGGGCTGTTCGCCCAGCAGCCCGGGCTCTACATGGCCGGCATCACGCTGTGGATCGGCCTGTGCATCGCCTGCGCGGTGCGCAACCGCCACTTCCGCTGGTACGGCTACGTGCTGGCCGGCTACACCGCCGCGCTGATCGGCATCCCGGCCGTGATGACGCCCGACGCGCTGTTCCTCTCGGCGCTCACGCGCGCGGCCGAGGTCACGGTGGGCATCGTCTGCTCGGCGGCCGTCAGCGCGCTGGTGCTGCCGCTCAGTTCGAGCCGCGCGCTGATGCGCTCGCTGAACGCGCGGCACGCGCGCTTCGTGGCCTTCGCGGCGGCGGCGCTGGGCGGCCGGCTCGAACGCGGCGAGTTCGAGCGGCGTTTCGCCGACTTCGTCGACGATATCGTCGGCTTCGACGCGATCCGCGCCTACGCCTCCTTCGAGGATCCGCGCATCCGCGCGCGCAGCCGGCGCCTGGCGCGCCTGAACGGCGAATTCGTCAGCACCTGCACGCGGCTGCATGCGCTGCGCCAGTTGCACAAGCGGCTGGTGCATCGGCGGGCCGAAGCCGTGCTGGCAGCGCTGGCCCCGCACCTGGAACGGCTGGCGGCCGCGCTCGGCGCGTTGCAGGCGGAAGGTGCGGAAAGTGGGGAAGGCATGGGAAACGCCGCGCCGCAGCCGGCCGGCGCCCTGCTCGACCTGAGCCGCCAACTGGCCACGCTGCCGGCACAGGCGCGCGAGTCGCGGCTCGCGATCGCCGCCGGCACGCCCGACGACCTGCTCGACTTCGATACCGCGATCGACCTGCTGTCGCGTTTCGCCGACGAATTCTTCGGATACGCGCAGACCCGAGCCTCGCTGGCCCACGACACGCACGTGCTCGACACCGACGGCGAGGTGCCGCGCTACACGCTGCGCACCAATGGCGTGTTCGTCGCCTTCACCTTCGTGCGCAGCGTGGTGGTGCTCGCCGTGGTGGGCGCCTTCTGGCTGGCGACGGCCTGGCCCAGCGGCGGCCTCGCCACCATCGCCGCGGCGATCGCCTGCGCGCTGAGCTCCACCTCGCCGCGCGCGCCGCGCTTCGTCGCGCAGATGGCGGCCGGCGCCGCGCTGGCGACGCTGGCCGGTTATCTCGTCACCTGCCATCTCTATCCGAACATCGACGGCTTCGCGCTGCTCTGCGCGACGCTCGCGCCGATCCTCGCCGCCGGCGTCTACCTGACGACGCGGCCCGCCCTGTCGGGCGTCGGCGTCGGCTTCATCGTGTTCTTCTGCCTGCTGGCCGGCCCCGACAACCTCACCGTCTACCAGCCCGAGCTGCTGCTCAACAACGGCATCGCGGTGGTCGCGGCGATGCTCACGGCCGCGCTGGTGTTCGCGGTGATCTTCCCGACCGAGATGCCCTGGCTGATCGCGCGCATCCAGCACGACCTGCGCGGCCGCGTCAGGCTGGCCTGCGAGGCGCCGCTCGACGGCCTGCACGCGCGCTTCCAGAGCGGCGCGCACGAACTGGCCTCGCATCTGCGGCAACTGCTGATGAAGCGCTCGGCGCGGCATCGCCAGGCGCTGCGCTGGCTGTTCGTCACGCTCGAGATCGGTCATGCCGTGATCGACCTGCGCGGCGAACTGGCGCCGTTCGCGACGGCGCGCGCGGCCGGCGCGCTACGCTGGCTCGCGCCGGTGCGTCGCGCGTTGCGCCTGCTGCCCGAGCTGTTCGAGGCGCCCGACGCGCGGCGGCTGTTGCGGGCGCAACGATCGGTGGAGCTGGCGATCCGCGCGATCCTGCGCGCCCGACCTGCCTGGGACGCCATCGACGGCGAACGGCGGCGGATGCGCAGGCTGCTGGTCGGGCTGCACTTCATCCGCACCGCCCTGCTCGACCGCGACGCGCCGTTCGCGCGTGCGCGGCGACGCTTGCGCGAACCGCGGCGCTGATCGCGCGTCGATCTCTCCACGAAATGGAAAGATGCTCTCCAGGCGGACGGCTTAATCGCGCCAGGGCCCGCTTTTATAGTGACTTCACCGCCGCAACAACGGCATCTGTTCAGGAGAACACATCATGAAGTCGCTGCAATTCGCCCTCGCCTCGCTCGCCCTGTCCGCCGCCTGCATCGCTCATGCCCAGGCTCCCGCCGCCCCGAACGACGGCGGCGCCGCGCCGGCCTCGCAAGCGCAGGCGCATCGAGCCCGCCACACGCAGCAGGTGCCCGCGCAGACGCCGCCCGATTGCGTCGGCCCGGCCAGCTTCTGCAACATCTATTTCGGCAGCTGAGCATCGCCCGCCGGCGGCCGGCGCGGCCAGCTCGCGGCGCGCCATCGAAGCCAAGCTTTCTATTCGCCGACTTTCTGCTGTCAAAATCCTCTGCGACACTCGCGGCTCGATTTTTCCACCGCTGTCCCGCGCCCGCCGCGCGGGGCCGCCAGCAGCGAGCCCGCCCGCGAACATGATTGCCCTGACCTGCCGCGCGACCCTGATCGCCGCCGCCTGTTTCCTTGCCGCCTGCGGCCCCGATTCGACCGACACGCCGGCCAGCCCGGCCGCGCAGCAGCCGCCATCGCCCGCCACCCCGCCGGCCACGCCGCCCGCGGCGGCCGCCGAGACCTTCTACCAGACCAAGACGCCCTACCAACCGCAGCAGGACGCCTCGACCTACGAGGCGCCGCCGGCAGGTTATGCGCCGATCTACGTGGAACTGGTGGCGCGGCATGGTTCGCGCGGCCTGTCGGGCTTCAAGTACGACGGCGCGATCTACGCGATGCTGCAGAAGGCCGAGGCCGACGGCGCGCTGACCGAGCTCGGCAAGCAACTGAAGGCCGATACCTTCGCGATGATGAAGGCCAATGCGCTGCTCGGTTACGGCGTGGCCGGTATCTCGACGCCCGGCTACGGCAACCTCACGCAAGCCGGCATCCGCGAGCACCAGCAGCTCGCCGCGCGCCTGCTGCAGCGGATGTCGCCGCTGTTCGACGGCTCGCGCAAGGTGGTGGTGGTCAATTCCGGCCAGGATCGCGCGGTCGACAGCTCGACCTATTTCTCCGGCGCGCTGGTGGCCGCGCGACCGGTGCTGGCGGCCAGCATCACGCTGCCGGCCGCGCCGGCGCCCTATCCGGAAGGCGCGCCGGTCGCGCAGCCCGCGGGCACCAACCGCTTCCTGCTCTATTTCCACTCGCTGAAGGCGGCCACCGACCTGGTCGGCACCACCAGCGACGCGAACTACGCCACCTACCGCGACAGCCTCGCCTACCAGGCCTATTCGAGCGACGCGACCGTCGCCGCCAAGCTCGCCGAGATCAATGCCTCGCCACAGGCCGGCGAGGTCGCCCAGACGGTGATGTCGGCGCTCGTCACGCCGGCCTTCCTCGCCAGGCTCGGCACCACCGGCTATACCTTCGCGAATACCGGCAGCTACAGCTTCGCCTCGTCGGACGCGCTGTTCAGCAACACGCTCAAGGGCGACGGCAAGACCACCATCAAGTCGGCCGTCGACGCCGCCAACGTGCTCTACAACCTGCTGCAGGTGGCGCCGGCGATGAAGAGCGAAACCGGCGGCGTGAGCATGGAGAAATACATCGCGGCGCCGCAGGCGCGTTATCTCGCCTACCTGCAGGACGCGGCCGACTTCTACCAGAAAGGGCCGGGCGTGCAGGAAGCCAACCCGGTCACCTACCGGATGGCGACCGTCCTGCGCGACGATTTCTTCGCCCAGGTGGACGCCGTGGCGCGCGGCGACCTGGGCAATGCCGCCAAGCTGCGCTTCACGCACGCCGAGGAGATCATCCCGTTCGCCTCGGCGATGAACCTGAAGAACGTGTTCATGCCAATGCCGGCCGCGCAGACCTACAGCTACGACAACAACCCCTGGCGCGGCGACCAGGTCTCGCCGATGGCGGCCAACGTGCAATGGGACGTGTACCGCAACGGCACCAGCCTGGCGGTGCGCATGCTCTACAACGAACGCGAGACCGATTTCCAGGCCGCCTGCGACGGCGCGAAGCTCTCGGCCGGCAGCCATTTCTACGACTACGTCAGGCTCAAGGCCTGTTACGGCTACCTGTAAGCCACGCCGTGGGCCGTGGCCGGCGCGCCAGCCCCGGCCGCGGTTCGAACCCCATCTTCCCCGCCCCGTCTTCCTTTCCTCTCCCGTGCCGGTGACCCGGCACGATATTTCCCATCGCGGCGTTTTCGCAACGCTTCGTCAATTCGAGTCAAGCCTCGCATCGCGACCGTTGACTTCGGCGCGCCCCAGGTCTATCGTTAGGGTTAACACCTAAGCAGTAACCCTAGTCACTCTTGCACATACGATCATCATGTCGAACGCCAAGCAATCCCAAACCCGTAAGCCTTCGTTCCTGTCCCAGGTCGGCGCGATGCTGCGCGACGCATGGGCGCTGTTCGAACTCCAGTCGCAACTCCAGTTGAAGGCCGCCACCAGCTACGCGCGCGGCCCGGTTCGCGCCACCGTGCGCAACGATCGCCGCGTCTAAGCCGCCGCCAGGCTGCCCCGAAGCGGTGCTCTGCAAGCCCGGCGCCAGGCCCTGCCTGGCGCCGGGCTTGGTCTTTTTCGGCCTGCCCGATGTCGATCAATCGCTGCTGATTCTTGAGGAATCGGCGATGATATAACGTATCAAATTCGGTATCATGCGCTTGCCGGCGGTGCCCTGCCGCCGGCAACAGTAGTTCGTTTTGCTCAAACCTCTTGGCGGACGCGTGGCGTCCGCTTTTTTTTGCCTCGCGATCAACAACGGCATCGAGCGCCCACGCATCACCACCGTGCCGGACGCGCACATTCCCCCCTCCCTCCCGCCGTCAACAGCAGACCGATTGACTTCTTCGGGATAAGAGTCTTCCGATTCCCCCCGAAATTGGCCAATGTCAATTGATATTTCATTGGCCGGATAAGCACTGAAAAACAGTGAAAATCATTCGCCGTCCGATTGAAAAATCCTGCCTGCCAATGAATCATCCACGCCGCATTCCGATATGGATTTCTTCATTTTTTTAAGATAAAACCCCAGGAAAATCGAACGGAAATTCGATAAGAAAGGCAGGACGGCAGGCAGGGCGAATTCGTGCTCCCCGTCGCCCGCGCATCCTGCCCATGCCCGCGTCGGCGCCGGACTCCCGGCCCATCCAATCAGGACTTCTCGATAAATGGGAAACATCAAACAGCTTGGCCTGCTCTCTCTTCTCCTGCTCGCCGCCTGCGGCGGCGATGGTAACGGCCCCTCGGTGATCAACGCCGGCGGCCCCGGCGACCGCAGCGCGGTCGCGCCCACGCGCAGCGGCGACAACAGCGGAGCCGCGGCCGGCGCCTCGTCGGCGTCGAGTCCCGAGACAACACCCGCCCCGGCGGCCCCGTCCGCGCCTGCCGCCACACCCAGCGCGGCAGCAGGCACGACGGTCCAGGTGGATGGCCAGGATTGCTACACGCTGCAGCCGGGCTTCTCGGCATCGGCCGGCGACAGTTCGGTGGTTTCGCTCTACCCGGCTCCAGGCGCCGCCTATGTGAGTCACTACCGGGTCCTCGACAATCCGAAATCGGCCGGCATGTGCCTGGCGAATTACCGGCGTGCCCTGGTCGGGCTGCCGGCCCTCGCCAGCCGTGCCCCGCTCGCGACCGCCGCGCAGAACCATTCCGACTACATGCTCTGGAGCGGCGCCCCCTCGCACGACGAGATCGCGGGCAAGACCGGCTATACCGGCGCCACGCCCAACGACCGGATCCAGGCGCTTTACCCGACCAACATGAGCGGCGAGGTACTGGCCTTCAGCGGCATCACGACCTCGCAGGCGCGTGCGCCGCTGGCGCTGTCGTCCAACGATGCGCTGGTCGCGCAATTGATCGATGCGCCCTTCCATCGAATGGGCCTGCTCGGCAACTTCCAATCCGCCGGTTCCGGTTTTGCGAGCCAGGTACAGCCCACCTCGAGCGGCGGCACCACCGCCTCGTTCTACCAGGTGATCGACATGGCCGACGAATTGAAGATCGGCACCGACACGCAATTGCTGGCCTATCCCTATGCCGGCCAGTCCGGCGTGCCCGCGAGCTGGGCCGACTACGAGAGCCCCGATCCCGCACCCGGCTACTACGGCAAGACACTCGGCTACCCGATCAGCCTGCAGGCGCTGAAGACCGGCGCGACGCTCGACGTGACGAGCTTCACCCTGGTCGATGCCGCCAATGCCGACGTGCCCTGCCTGCTGGCGGCCCGCTCGACGGCCAGCCTGCCCCAGCAGACGCGCACGGAATTGCAGTCGTCGGCGATCTGCACGCCGCTGGCGCCCTTGAAGGCCGGGACGCGCTATACCGTCAGCGTGAAGGGGAACTACGGCGCGAATCCGTTCGCGCTCAGTTGGTCGTTCTCGACCTGAGGCGCCGCGCCTCGCCGCCGGTGGCGCGATAGCGGTTCGGGCGCCTGCCGAACCGCCTCTCCTGCCCGTGAACCGGCGGCGCGCGGCCGAAGGACGGCATCGCGCCGCCCTTCGTGCACCTATCGCGCGAGCGCCTCGGCGCCGGCGGCTTCATCCGCCTTGGACTCCCCGCCCGCCTCGGGCGGCGCGAACCGCGACAGGTCGCGATAGGCCGCGCCGGGATGCGCCTCGCCGAGCCGCGGCCCCTCGCCGAACAGCTTCTCGCGCAGCGTGCCGGGCCGGTAGGCGTTCGGGTACACGCCGCGCCGCTGCAGTTCCGGCACCAGATAGCCGACCACGTCCTCGAAACTCTCGTGGGCCAGCGCATAGGCGAGGTTGAAACCGTCCACGCCGGTCTCCTCGACCCATTCCTGCAGGATGTCGGCCACCGTCGCGGGCGAGCCGACGAATACCGGCCCCAGCCCGCCGATGCCGCCGAAGCGCGCCAGTTCGTCGATGGTCCAGCTCTTGTCGCCGCCCGCCAGATGCTCGACGGCCGAGACGATGGCATTGGTCTCGACCCGCTTGACCAGGTCGGTCGGCGCGTACTGGCCGAAGTCGATGCCGGTCCAGCCCGACATCAGCACCAGCGAGCCGTCGTAGGACACATAGCGCTGGTAGTCCTCGAACTTCGCCTGCGCCCTGGCGTCGGTCTCGTCGACCACGATCGTCACCAGCGTGTAGATCAGCAGCTCGGCCGGATCGCGGCCCGCCTCGATCGCGCGCCGCCGGATGTCGGCCACGTAGTCGCGCAGGGTCGCGCGGGTGGGCGCGGCCACGAACACGCATTCGGCGTGTTGCGCCGCGAAGGCCTTGCCCGAGCCCGAGGCGCCAGCCTGGTAGAGCACCGGCGTGCGCTGCGGCGAGGGCTCGCAGAGGTGGTAGCCGGGCACGTCGAAATGCTTGCCCCGGTGGCGGATCGGGTGGATTTTCGCCGGGTCGGTGAAGATGCGCCGCTCGCGGTCGCGCAGCACCGCGCCGTCCTCCCAGCTTCCCTCGAACAGCTTGTAGAGCACCTCCAGGTATTCGGCGGCGATCTCGTAGCGGTCGTTGTGCCCTTCCAGGCCGGTCTGGCCCAGGTTGCGCGCGCCGCTTTCCAGGTAGGAGGTGACGATGTTCCAGCCCACCCGCCCCTTGCTGTGATGGTCGGCCGTCGAGAGCCGGCGCGCGAAGGTATAGGGATGCTCGAACGAGGTCGAGGCGGTGATGCCGATGCCGAGGTGCTCGGTGGCCAGCGCGATCGGCCCGGCGAGCTGGATCGGGTCGTTGACAGGGATCTGCACGCCCTGGTGCAGCGCGTGATGGTTGCTGCCCTGGTAGACGTCGTAATAGCCGATCACGTCGGCGATGAAGATGCCGTCGAAGATGCCCTTCTCGAGCGTCCTGGCCAGGTCGGTCCAGTATTCGAGGTCCTTGTACTGCCAGGAGCGGTCGCGCGGATGGGCCCACAGCCCCGGCGACTGGTGCCCGACGCAGTTCATCTCGAAGGCGTTGAACCGGATGGGTTTGCTCATGATTCGATATCTCCGCTCGGAAAGACCGCGCCGGGCAGCCGCCGCGCGGTCGGACGACAATCCGTCGAATCTATCGAATGGCCTGGATCGCGACCAATATCGATTCCGGCAAACCTTATCGGCGCCGGCGGCAATTGCTTATCGCCGCCGGCGGATAGGCCGCAGCCATGAAAAAAGCGGCACCGGCCATGCATGACCGGTGCCGCTTCGTTTCTGCCCGGGCCAGCGCCGCATGGGCGGCGCCGGCCGGTGTCTCCTCGTGCCTCTAATCCTCTCGACGCCGGTTCAGGCCGTCGCGTTCAGCGCCTCGGCCAGCGCGCCGACCAGGTTGTCGATCTCGCGCGGCTCCGAAATGAACGGCGGCGCGAGCTGGATCGTGTCGCCGCCGTAGCGCACGTAGAAACCCTTCTCCCAGCAGCGCATCGCCACCTCGAACGGGCGGCGGCCCGGCTCGCCCTGCGCGCCCTCGATGGTGATGCCGGCCGCCAGGCCGAAGTTGCGGATGTCGGTCACGTGGCGCACGCCCTGCAGGCCATGCACGGCGTTCTCGAAATGCGGCGCCAGCGCGCGCACGCGGCCCACGCCGTCTTCCTTGACCAGCAGGTCCAGCGCCGCGTTGCCGGCCGCGCAGGCCACCGGGTGCGCCGAGTAGGTGTAGCCGTGCGGGAATTCCAGCATGTAGTCGGGGCCGCCCGCGGCCATGAAGGTGTCGTAGATCTCCTTGGTCGCCACCACGCCGCCCAGCGGCTGGGTGCCGTTGCTGACCTGCTTGGCGAAGTTCAGGATGTCGGGCGACACGCCGAAGGCATCCGCGCCCGTCATCGCGCCGGCGCGGCCGAAGCCCGTGATCACCTCGTCGAAGATCAGCAGGATATCGTGCGCGGTGCAGATCTCGCGCAGGCGCTTCAGGTAGCCCTTGGGCGGCACCACCACGCCGGCCGAGCCCGAGAACGGCTCGACGATCACCGCGGCGATGTTGGAGGCGTCGTGCAGCGCGATCAGCTCGAGCAGGCGATCGGCCAGCTCGGCGCCCTGCTCGGGCAGGCCGCGCGAGAACTTGTTCTGGGCCAGTTGCGTATGCGGCAGGAAATCGGCCTCGATGCCCTGGCCGAACAGCTTGCGGTTCGGCCCGATCCCGCCCACCGAGATGCCGCCGAAGTTCACGCCGTGGTAGCCCTTCTCGCGGCCGATCAGGCGCGTCTTGCTGCCCTTGCCCTTGGCGCGCCAGTAGGCGCGCGCCATCTTCAGCGAGGTATCGGCGGCTTCCGAGCCCGAGCCGGTGAAGAACACGTAGTCGAGGCCGGCCGGCGTCAGGTCCTTGATCTTGTTGGCCAGTTCGAAGGATTGCGGATGGCCGAACTGGAAGGCCGGCGAATAATCGAGCTTGGCGATCTGGCGGCTGACCGCCTCGGTGATCTCGCTGCGGCCATGGCCCAGCCCGCAGCACCAGAGGCCGGACAGGCCGTCGAAGATCTTGCGGCCTTCGGCGTCGGTGTAATAGGCGCCCTTGCCCTCCACGATCAGGCGCGGGTCGCGCTTGAACTGGCGGTTGCCGGTAAACGGCATCCAGTGGGCCTCGAGCCAGGCGGCGTCGGTGCGGATCGCGTCCGCTTGCGGGGTGGTCACGGTGTCGGTCATGTCGGCAGGCGCGCGGCGCTCCTCGGTGGGTTCAGTGTGTTGCGCATTGTTGGGTCGCCAGATAGTCTTGTGAATATCGCAATATCAATGTTCACTTGAGCATTCATGCAAGTAAGAAACCCCAAGCATCGCGCCCTGCTCGGCCAGCTCAGCGACATGGACCTGCGCCTGCTGCGCGTCTTCAAGGTGGTGGTGCAGTGCGGCGGGATGGCCGCCGCCGAACTGGAACTCAATATCGGCATCTCCACCATCAGCCGCCACGTCAAGGACCTGGAAACGCGGCTCGGCCTGGTGCTGTGCCGGCGCGGCCGCGCCGGTTTCACGCTGACGCCCGAGGGGCAGACCGTCTACGAGGAAACCCTGCGCCTGCTGGTCTCGCTGGAGGCGTTCCGCGCCCGCGTGGACGGCATCCACGACCGCATGGGCGGCGAGCTGCAGGTGGCCATGTTCGACAAGACCGCCACCAACCCGGCGGCGCGCGTGGCCGAGGCGATCCGCCGTTTCACCGAGGCCGCGCCCGAGGTGGTGCTGAACCTGCACGTGGCCTCGATCCAGGAGATCGAGCGCGGCGTGATCGACGGCAGCTACCAGATCGGCATCATCCCCGAGCACCGCAGCTCCGGCAGCCTGGTCTATACCGAGCTGTTCGAGGAACGCATGCTGCTCTACTGCGGCGCCGGCCATCCGCTGTTCGGCGCCGCCCACGACAAGCTGAACTGGGACGGCATCCGCGAACACGCCTTCGCCGGGCTCGGCTTCCATTCGCCCAACCTGAAGCTCACGCATCGCGCCAGGCTCACGCGCAGCGCGACCGCCTCGGACCAGGAATCGGTGGCCACCCTGATCCTGTCGGGCAAGTTCCTCGGCTTCCTGCCCGACCATTACGCCGAGAGCTTCGAGCGCGCCGGGCGCATGCAGGCGATCGCGCCGCGGCGCTTCCACTATCGCTGCCGCTTCGTCAGCCTGTTCCGCCGTTCGCCGCAGCCGTCGCGGGCCGCGCTGCTGTTCCAGGAATGCCTGGGCGCGGCGCACGCAGGTGAAAAAAAAGCCGGCGCGAAGGCCGGCGGGGAGAGCCAGAAAGGCGGGGTGGCATCGGGCGACACGAGCGCATCGGTTGCGCCGGCCAAACCGGCCAAACCGGCCAAACCGATTCGCGGCGCCTCCAGGCGCGCCGCGGCCGGGGCCTAGACCGCGGGAGGCAGGCTCGTCGGGCAAGCGGCGCGCCTCAGGCGCCCCGCTTGCCGCCCAGGTGCGTGTCGAGAAAGGCGATCATCGCCTCGTAGAACTCGTACTGGTTCTCCTCGTTGGCGAAGCCGTGCCCCTCGTTCTCCTTGAGCATGTACTGCACGTCGATGCCGCGCGAGCGCAGCGCCTCGACGATCTGGTCGCTCTCGGCCTGCTTGACGCGCGGATCGTTGGCGCCCTGCGCGACGAACAGCGGCGTGACGATGCGATCTGCGAAGAACAGCGGCGAGGCGTCGTGCAGTTGCTGGCGCCCGGCCTCGGTGGTCGGGTCGCCGATCTGCTCGTACATCATCTCCAGCAGCGGCTTCCAGTAAGGCGGCATCGATTCGAGCAGGGTGAACAGGTTCGACACGCCCACGTAGTCGATGGCCGCCGCGTAGCGCTCGGGCGTGAAGGTCACGCCGGCCAGCGTGGCATAGCCGCCGTAGCTGGCGCCGTAGATGCCGATCCGCTTCGCGTCGACGATGCCCTGCTCGACCAGCCAGTCCACGCCGTCGTCGATATCGTTCTGCATGGTGCGGCCCCACTGGCCGAAGCTCGCCTCCCAGAACGCGCGGCCATAACCGATCGAGCCGCGGAAATTCATCTGCAGCACCGCGTAGCCGTGGTTGGCCAGCATCTGCACCTCGGGGTTGAAGCCCCAGTGGTCGCGCGCCCAGGGGCCGCCGTGCGGATTGACGATCAGCGGCAGCTTGTCCGCATCGGCGAGCGCCCCGCCGTCGAGTTCATGGCCGACCGGCAGCGTCAGGTAGCCGTGGATCGTCAGCCCGTCGCGCGAGCGGTATTCGATCGGCCGCATCGGCGCCATGTCGGCCGCGTCGAGCCAGGGCGTCAGCGTTGCCAGCTCGGTCAGCTCGCGCGAGGCAACGTCGTAGAGCCAGATCGAACCCGTCGACACGTCCGAGGCGTTGCGCACCAGCATGCGCGACTCGTCGCGCGTGTAGCTGACGATGCTGGCCTCGCCGCTCGGCACGCGCGCGTCGAGATCGGCATGCAGCTGCTCGGTGAACGGGTCCAGGTGATGCCAGCCGATCTTGGCTTCCTCGTACCAGATGGTGGTCAGCACGCGGCGCTGGTACGAATAACCCATGCCCTTCACATCGACCTTGTCGTGCTCGAACAGCAGCGTGCCTTCCTCGCCCGTGACCGGATCGAACTCGTAGATCGCGACGCGGTCGCGCCCGCGATTCGACAGCACGTAGAGCTTGCGGTTGTCGAAGCTGAACATCAGCGGCGCGAGCGTCTCGCGGAAGTTGGTGGTGACGACCGGGCGGAACGGCTCGTCCTCGCGCTCGCGGTACAGCAGGGTCTGGTTCACGCCGTCGCCGGCCACCGCCACCCGCAGCTTGCTGTCGTGGTCGGTCATCCAGCCGAGGATGTTGCCGGGGTTCTCGGCGATCAGCGTGGCCTCGCCGCTCGCCACGTCGACACGGAACACGTCGAACACGCTGGCGTCGCGCTGGTTGTGCGAGATCAGCACGTGCCGCTCGTCCTCGATCAGCGCGTCGATGATGCCGGCGCGCACGCGCTCGAACGGCGTCAGGTCGAGGATCTCGCCGCCGTCGATCGGCACCGACAGCACGTGGTAGTTCTCGTCGCCGCCGAAGTCCTTCACGAACAGCACGCGATCGTTGTTCTTCCACGCGTAGCCGCCGATGTCGCGCTGCGATTCATGCGTGAGTGCGCGCGCCTCGCCGAGCGGGCGGCCGCGCTCGTCGATCGCCTGCACGAAAACGTTGAGCCGGCCCTCATGGCGCGCCAGGAAGGACAGGTGACGGCCGTCCGGCGAAAGCTGGAAGCCGGTGCGCTCGGGGCGGCGAAAGAAATCGCGGACGTCGTGGCGCCGGGCGGCGCGCTGCGGGGATCGCTGCATGGACTCTCCTGTTCCGGTGATGCCCGAGGCGCCGGACGCGCCTCGCTCGGGATCGCTCATTCTAGCGTCGCGGCGCGATCGGAACCTTTTTCCCCGGCCAGGCGCGCCGCCGTCCTGCCCGGCTCGGGACAGGGGCAGGTGGTATGCAGCCGATGCCGCAACGCCTCGACCGCGCGCAGCATGCGCCCCGACAGCGTCCATTCCGAGCGGTGGATCAGCCACAGCGTATCGACCACCGAGGCGCCGCACTCGATCACGCGGATCGCCTCCTGGCGCGCGAAGGCCTGGCGCGCGTAACGCGGGATCACGGTGAAGCCCAGGCCGCGCGCGACCGGCTCCAGGATCAGCCCCACCTGGTTGGTGAAGGCCCGGCGCGGCAGGCCGCGCACGCCGGGATTGTCGGGAAAGCGCCGGCTCAGCAGGCGGCTGGCCATCGCCAGGCCGTCGGGATGATCGACGAAGCCGAGCCGTTCCAGGTCCGCCCAGTTGCTCACGTAGTCGTCGGCCGGCACCACCAGCTCGAGCGGCTCCTCGGCGAAGCGGCTCACGGCGAGCCGCTCGTCGTCGGGCTTGAGCGTGACCAGCCCGACCTCGTAGAGATTCGAGAGCACCGCGTCGAGCACCTCGCGATCGGGCGCGAAGCGATGGCGCACCACCAGGCCCGGCGTGGCGAGCTGCATGTCGAGCAGCCAGGGCGCCATCACCAGGCCGATGCTGCCCGGCGTGATCAGGCTGATCTCGCCGCAATCGGCGTCGGCCTCGGCGAGGCGGCTGCGCAGGCGCTGGTCGGCGCGCGCCAGCTCGGCGCAGTAATCGAGCACCACGCGGCCGGTCGGCGTGATGTCGATGCCGCGCGGGCGCCGGATCACCAGCAGGCCGAGCTGGTCCTCCAGGTGCCGCAGGTGCTGGCTGACCGCCGCCTGGGTGAGCCCGAGCCGCTCGGCCGCGCGCGTGAAGTTGCCGGTCTCGACCAGCATCTCGAAGGTTCGCAGCCATTGCGGATTGAGCGGCGTGGCGCCGGCGAGGATGCCGGCTGGCGCGAGGGTCATGGCGCTTGAGGGGGAAATCGGGGCGGCTCAGTGTAGCAGGTCGCTCCGGGGCGCGCCGGCGGCCGGGCGGGAGCCGGAAGCGGTGAGCAGACCGCTCCGTCTCGCTTGCTCCCGTTTCGCGGCAGAATGCGCAAACCGGCTGCCGTGTCGGCCAGCCGACAGCGAGGCCAAGCCCGATTGCCGATGATCGCGGCATGGCCGCCGCGCGCGCCCTGCCGCGCCGGCCCCTCACGAGACGACGAACCACAGGAGACACGGATGAACGCCATCGTATCCGCCCGCCGTTCCGACATCAGCCCCGAGGAATGGGAGATGCGCGTCAACCTCGCGGCCTGCTACCGCCTGACGGCGCTGTTCGGCTGGGACGACCTGATCTTCACCCACATCTCGGCGCGCGTGCCGGGCCCCGAGCATCACTTCCTGATCAACCCCTACGGCATGGGCTTCGAGGAGATGACGGCCTCCTCGCTGGTGAAGGTCGACCTGGACGGGCGCAAGGTGTCGGATTCGCCCTACGAGATCAACCCGGCCGGCTTCGTGATCCACAGCGCCGTGCATGCCGCGCGCGAGGACGCGCACTGCGTGATGCACGTGCATTCGATCAACGGCACGGCGGTGTCGGCCCAGGAGGACGGGCTGCTGCCGCTGACCCAGCATTCGCTGATCGTGCTGCGCTCGCTCGGCTACCACGACTACGAGGGCATCGCGCTGGAGGACGAGGAGAAACCGCGCCTGGTGGCCGACCTCGGCAGCCACACGCACCTGATGCTGCGCAATCACGGCCTGCTGACGGTGGGCGCCTCGCCGGCCGAGGCCTTCGTCGCGATGTACTTCTTCGAGGCCGCCTGCATGATGCAGGTGCGCGCGCAGGCCGGCGGCGGCAAGCTGCGCACGATCGGCCAACCGATCCTCGACGGCATCACCCGCCAGATGGCCACCGTCACCACCAACCAGGGCCCGGGCACCCTGGTCTGGCCGTCGCTGCTGCGCAAGCTCGACCGGCACAATCCCGGCTACGCGCAATGATTCGTCGCCGCCCCTCGCAGGCCACCTCGCGAGGGGCCGCGACGGCCGCGCAGCAGGCATATCGATCGAAGAAATCGCGCTAAGCCGGCGCGACGGCGCTTCCTATAATCGTCGGGATCCCGAACCGACGAACCATCAGGAGGAGCCCGCATGACCACCGCCCGCGAACCCGCCGACTGGCATCTCGACACCATCGCCGTGCACGGCGGCTACCGCCCCGATCCGACCACGCGCGCCGCCGCCGTGCCGATCTACCAGACGGCGGCGTTCGCCTTCGACGACACGCAGCACGGCGCCGACCTGTTCGACCTGAAGGTGCCCGGCAACATCTACACGCGCATCATGAACCCGACCCAGGACGTGCTGGAGCAGCGCCTCGCCCTGCTCGAGGGCGGCGTCGGCGCGCTGGCGCTGGCCTCGGGCCAGGCGGCCGTGACCTACGCGATCCTGACCATCGCCGAGGCCGGCGACAACCTGGTCTCGTCGAGCACGCTCTACGGCGGCACCTACAACCTGCTGGCCCACACGCTGCCGCAATACGGCATCGGCACCCGCTTCGCCGATCCGCGCGAGCCGGACAGCTTCGCCGCCCTGATCGACGCCCGCACCAAGGCGATCTTCGTCGAATCGGTCGGCAACCCGCTCGGCAACATCACCGACATCGCCGCGCTGGCCGAGATCGCGCATCGCCACGGCGTGCCGCTGATCGTCGACAACACGGTGCCCTCGCCCTACCTGCTGCGGCCCTTCGAGCACGGCGCCGACATCGTGGTGCACTCGCTGACCAAGTACCTGGGCGGGCACGGCACCGCGATCGGCGGCGCGATCGTCGATTCGGGGCGCTTTCGCTGGGCCGAGCACGCCGAGCGCTTTCGCCGCCTCAACGAGCCCGACGTCAGCTATCACGGCGTGGTCTACACGGAAGCCTTCGGCGAGGCCGCCTATATCGGCCGCGCGCGCGTGGTGCCGCTGCGCAATACCGGCGCGGCGATCTCGCCCTTCAACGCCTTCCTGATCCTGCAGGGCATCGAGACGCTCGGCCTGCGCATCGACCGGATCAGCGCCAACGCGCTGGGCGTGGCGCGCTTCCTGCAAGGCCACGGCAAGGTGGAATGGATCGACTACTCGGGACTGCCCGAGCATCGCGACCATGCTTTGGCGCAGCGCTACCTGTCGGGGCGCGGCCCCGGCATCCTGACCTTCGGCGTGCGCGACGGCCGCGCCGGCGGCGCCCGCTTCCAGGACGCGCTGAAGCTGTTCACGCGGCTGGTCAATATCGGCGACGCGAAGTCGCTCGCCACCCATCCCGCCTCGACCACCCATCGCCAGCTCTCGCCCGAGGAACTGGCCAAGGCCGGCGTGCGCGAGGAAACCGTGCGGCTGTCGATCGGCATCGAGCATCTCGACGACCTGCTGGCCGATCTCGCGCAGGCGCTCGAAGCCGTGTAGAACGGCGTCGCCACGGGGGGCGCTCAGCGCTCCCAGCGCGAATTCAGCATCACGCTGCACAGGTTCACGCGCGCGAAGCCGGGATCCTTGTGGGCCAGGAAATCGTCGTTGAAGGTGCCGAAGGTGGTGGCCGGGCGGTGCCTGAGCCCCTGGTAGAACACCTCGATCATCCGCTCGGCGAAACCGCGCTCGCGCGGGTAGGCGGCCACCACGGCCTCGCGCTGCGCATCGCTGAACTGCTCGAAGCCGCGCCCCGCCACGTCCATGCCGGCGCCGGCCTGGATCAGCGCGATCTCCGGGTGCATGTGCTCGGGGATGCCGGGCGTGGTGTGCAGCGCGACGGCGGCCCAGACCTTGTCGACATCGTGCGCGTCGATCCCGTGGCCGCGCAGGAAATCGCGCGCGGCGTTCGCGCCGTCCACCTCGAAACGCAGCGGGCTGTGGTGGTAGTGCTCGCACAGGCCGATGTCGTGGAACATGGCGGCCACGTAGAGCAGTTCACGGTCGAACACCAGGCCGCGCTGGCCGCCGAGCAGCGCGGCCCAGCAATACACGCGCGTCGAATGCCGGAACAGCAACTCGCTCTCGGTATCGCGGATCAACTGGGTGGCCTCGCGCGCCAGTTGGCTGTCGGGAAGGTCGATGCCGAAGGCGGCATGGCTCGTCATGGTCGGATCCTGTGGGGTGATGGCGCCGCCCGCCGCGCGCGCCTGCTCGCGCGGGCACTGGCGCAAGCGTGCCAGATTACGTCCGGCCCGGACCAGAAAACAGACCCAAGAATGCGGATTCCGGCTGTACCATGGCGCCCATGACCCAGCTCCGCATCGGACTCGACCGCGCCGCCGGCGCCTCCTTGTCCACCCAGATCTACCGCGAGATCCGCCACGCCATCGAGACCGGCCAGCTCGCCGCCGGCGCGCGCCTGCCGTCCTGGCTCGACCTGGCGGCCCAGCTCGGCGTGGCGCGCGGCACGGTGCGGGTGGCCTACGAGCGGCTGGTCGACGAGCAGTTCGCGGTGGTGCTCGGCCCGGCCGGCACGCGCGTGGCCGAACGCCCGCCGCTGGCCCAGGCGCCGGCGCGCTCGCCCGATGCGCTGCCGCTGGCGGGCCTGTTCCGCGACTTCGGCGCGGCGCCGCTGGCGTTCCAGATGGGCGTGCCCTCGCAGGCCGAGTTCCCCTTCAAGCTGTGGTCGCGCGTGCTGACGCGCGGCGCGCGCCAGGCCGCGGCGGCGCCCGTCAGCTACCCGGATCCGCGCGGCGACCCGGCGCTGCGCAAGGAGATCGCGGCCTACCTGGGCGTTGCGCGCGGGCTGCGCTGCCAGCCCTCCCAAGTGCTGGTCACCACCGGCTTTTCCGGCGCGCTCGGGCTGGCGATCCGCGGGCTCGGCATCGAGGGCCGGCCGGCCTGGATCGAGGATCCCGGCTTTTCGCTCACGCGCATCGCGCTGGACCTGGCGGGGATGCAGACGCAGCCGGTGCCGGTGGATGCCGAGGGAATCGACGTGCAAGCCGGCATCGCGCTCGCGCCGCGCGCCGCCCTGGCGGTGATCACGCCGGGCCAGCAGGCGCCGCTCGGCATGACGCTCTCGCTGCCCCGGCGGCTGGCCCTGCTCGCCTGGGCCCGGCGCAGCGGCGGCTGGATCGTCGAGGACGACTACCTGAGCGAGCTGCAACTGACGGGGCGCGCCGCCCCCGCCCTGGCCTCGCTCGACGAGCACGGCCGCGTGCTGCATATCGGCAGCTTCAGCAAGACCATCAGCCCGGCCTTGCGCCTGGGCTTCCTGGTGGTGCCGCTCGAGCTGGCGGCCCGCTTCGGCGAGATCGCGGCCTGCCTGGCGCCGGCCCCGGCGGCCTCGATCCAGCACGCGGTGGCCGAATTCCTCCGCGACGGCCACTATCTGCGCCATCTGCGCCGCATGAAGCGCCTCTATGCCGCGCAGCGGGAAGCCTTGCTGCGCCAGTTGCGGGCGGTGCCGGCGGACCTGATGTCGGTGCTGGCAGTGGCCGGCACGGCGGTGGTCACGCGCCTGCCCGATTCCGTGGTCGATACCGAGCTGGCGCTGCAGGCGCTGCCCTTCGGCATCGCGCCCACGCCGCTGTCGCCCTGGTACAGCCGGGCGCCGCGGCCGCAGGGCCTGCTGCTGAGCGTGACCAACCTCGACGAGGCGCGGCTGGCCAAGGACTGCCGGCGCCTCGTGCAACTGATCCGCGACGCGCGCTAGGCACGCGCGGCTCAGACCGCCCGCTTGCTGCGGCGGAACTGGTCGAACAGCACCGCCAGCAGCAGGATGCCGCCGCGGATCAGGTACTGGTAGAAGGTCGGCACGTTCATCAGGCTCATCGCGTCCTGCACCGCGCCCATGATCAGCACGCCCACCAGCACGCCGGCGATGGTGGCCACGCCGCCCGTCAGCGACACGCCGCCGAGCACGCAGGCCGAGATCACGCCGAGTTCGAGCCCGACCGAGGTCTTGGGGTCGCCCAGGCTCATGCGCGAGGCCAGCATCACGCCGGCGAAGCCGGTCACCAGGCCCTGCAGCACGAACACCGCGACCTTGATGCGGGTGACCGGCAGGCCGGCCAGCAGCGCGGCCTCGCTGTTGCCGCCGACCGCCAGCACGTTCTTGCCGAACACGGTCTTCTTGAGCAGGAAGCCGAACACCACGAAGCCGACGATGTTGCTCCAGATCGGGAACGAGATGCCGAGGAAGGCGCCGCTGCCGAGCTCGAAGAAACGCTCCTCGGAGATCATCACGGCATCGCCGTTCGAGGTCAGGAAGGCCAGGCCCCGCACCGCCTCCATCATGGCCAGCGTGGCGATCAGCGAATTGATCCGGAAGCGCGCGATCAGCACGCCGTTGACCAGGCCCACCGCGCCGCCGGCCAGGATGCCGGCCGCCACGCCGAGCAGCACGCTGTGCGAGGCGGTGATCACGGTGGAGGCCACCACGCCCGAGAAGGCGACGATCGAGGCCACCGACAGGTCCACCTCGCCGAGCGCGAGCACGAACATCATGGTCACCGCGATCGAGCCGATCAGCGTGACCGACAACAGCAGGCCCTGGATATTGCGGACCGTGAGGAAGTCCGGCACCGTCGCGGACAGCACCGCGAACAGCACCACGAACACCACCACGATGCCCGACTTGTTGATCATGTCCCACATCCGCGCGCGCGACGGCGTGATCGGCGCGGTGTCGTTGCTGGCGGGCGTTCCCTTCGGCATGGCTTGGTTCATCTCGGGTCCATCGGTTCGGTGCGGCGGCGGGCGCATCGGCGCTCGCCGGCCGCGGTGAGTCGGTTCAGCGCGGCAGCGCCAGCTTGATCAGTTGGTCGGGAGTGGCCTCGGCCTTGGGCACGATGCCGGCGATGCGCCCCTCGCGCATCACCACGATGCGGTCGGCCACGCCGATCACCTCGGCCAGGTCGCTCGACACCATCAGCACGGTGCGCCCCGCCTCGGCCAGGCCGTACAGCAGCGCGTAGATCTCGGCGCGCGCGCCCACGTCGATACCGCGGGTGGGCTCGTCCATCAGGAACACCTCGATGCGCTCGGCCAGCCAGCGCGACAGGATCACCTTCTGCTGGTTGCCGCCCGACAGCGTACCGATCGCGGTATCGCCGTCGCGCGTCTTGATCGCCAGCTTCTCGATGTAGTCGCGCGCCAGCGTGCGCTCGCGCTTCTCGTCGAGCAGGAAGCGCGCCGGGCTGAAGTGGCGGCGCGCGCTGATGTTGAGGTTGTCGGCCACCGAGGCGATCGCCACGATGCCTTCCTGCTTGCGGTCCTCGGGGCACAGCGCGACGCCGGCCCGCACCGCGTCGCGCGGGCTGGCGAAGGCCACGCGGCGGCCGGCCAGCTCGACATGGCCGGCGCTGGCACGGGTGGCGCCGTAGATCAGCTTCATCAGCTCGGAGCGGCCGGCGCCCACCAGGCCGAAGAAGCCCAGGATCTCGCCGCGCCGCGCCGCGAACGAGACCGGCTCGGCCAGCCCCGGCCCGAGCAGCGCCTTGGCCTCCAGCAGCACCTCGCCGGCCTCGCGCGGCCGGTAGCCGTAGACGTCGGCGATCGAGCGGCCGACCATCGCCGCGATCAGGCGGTTGCGGTCGAGCTCGGCCACCGACTCGAAGGTCTCGATATGCCGGCCGTCGCGAAACACCGTGACGCGGTCGCACAGCGTGTAGACCTCGTCCATCCGGTGCGTGACGTAGATGATCGCGCGGCCGTCGGCGCGCAGCGCGTCGATGATGCGGAACAGGTTCTCGGTCTCGCGCGCGGACAGCGAGCTGGTCGGCTCGTCGAAGGCGATCACGCGCGCGTCGCGCATCAGCGCCTTGCCGATCTCGATCATCTGGCGCTGGCCGATCGACAACTCCTTGACCGGCGTGCGCGGGTCGATGCGCTCGCCCAGGCGCTGCAGCGCCTCGGTGGCGCGCCGCACCAGGCCCCGCTCGTCGAGCACGCCGAAGCGGTTCGGCAACTGGCCGAGCATCAGGTTGTCGGCCACCGTCAGCTCCGGCACCAGGTGCAGCTCCTGGTAGATGATCGCCACGCCCGCGTCGATCGCCGCGCGCGTGCCGGCGAAGCGCTGCTCGACGCCGCCCAGCCGCAGCCGGCCCTGCTGCGGCTGGTTCACGCCCGAGAGCACCTTCAGCAGGGTCGACTTGCCCGCGCCGTTCTCGCCCATCAGACCGTGCACCTCGCCGGCGCGCACCGACAGCGACACGCCGTCGAGCGCGCGCACGCCCGGAAAGCTCATGCCGATGCCGTCCAGCTCGAGCCAGGCGGCAGGCGCGCCGCCCGGTTCGGGCGAGCGCTCGAGGGTGCCCAGGGTATCGCTCATCGGTTCCGTCTCCCGCTCGCTCATGCCCGCCTCAGATACCCAGCTCGGCACGCACGGCCTGCCAGTTCTCGCGCGTCATCAGCTTGCCGGTGGTCTGCGTGTCGGCGGGCGGCTGCTTGCCCGAGCGGATCCAGTCGATCAGGTTCTGCGCGCTGTCCTTGCCGTGGTTGGTCGAGCTGACCGCGATGGTGCCGTAGAAGCCGGTCGGCTGCTTCTTCTGGAACTCGGCGAAGGCCTCGCCGGCGCCGTTGATGCCCACCCCGATCACGTCCGCGGACGGCAGGTGCAGCTGCTCGGTGGCGCGCACCGCGCCCAGCACGCTTTCCTCGTTGAGCGCGAACACCACCCACTTCTTGATGTTGGGATGCTGGGCCAGCACCGGCGAGGCCGCGTTGAAGCCGCCTTCGTCGTCGGTGGTCTTCTGCGGCGCGTCGAAGATGTTCTCCTTCCTGAAGCCGCCGGCCAGCAGCGACTGCGTGGCGCCGTCGGTGCGCAGCTTGGCGGTCGGCAGCTCGTAGTCGGTGATGCGCAGCGCGCCGACTTCCTCGGGCTTCCAGCCGCGCTTCTTCATCTCGTCGGTGATTGCCTGGCCGACCTGGTTGCCGATCTTGAAGGCCGACATGCCCAGGTGCGGCACGCCCGCCAGCGGCTTGCCGGAGGAATCCACCAACTGGTCGTCGACGGTCACGAACTTCATGTTGTAGTGCTTGGCGCGCTGCTGGATCGCCGGCCCCAGACGCACGTCGGGCGCGCAGATCACGAAGCCCTGCGCGCCTTGCGCGCCGAGGTTGTCGATCGCGGCCAGCACCTTCTCGCCGTCGGGCGTGCCGATGTTGACCACCGAGAAGTTCTCCTTCTGGCCGAGCGCCGTGGCGGCCTTCTGCTCGTTGATGAACCAGGCCTGCTCGGGCATCTTCACCAGGAAACCGATCTTGGCGGGCGTGTCGGCGCCGGCAGGCAGCGCAGCGCCGAACGAGGCCAGGCACAGGCCGGCCAGGACGGCGCGCAGGGTGGTACGGCGGGTGAATCCGGTCATCTTGCTGTCTCCTCTGATATTGGCGATGGCCTCTTGATGGCGCTTGCCGGTATGGATTGGGTTCAGTTCAGCGGCCGAAGGGCTCGACCTCGACATGGCGGCCGAGCAGGAAGGCGTCGGCCACCAGCCGCAGCGGGCTCAGGTCGACCTCGTCGGTGCCGTGCGCGATCAGCCAGTGGAAGCGCTCGTAGAGCGTCGCGTATTCGCGCTCGGGCGCGAGCGTCACGGGCCGGCCGGCGATGGTCAGGCGCTTGCCGCCCTCGGCGATCTGCAGCAGGCCGCCGTCGGTCTCGACCACGATCTCCCATTGCTCGACCGGGCCGTGCCGCCAGTCGAACTCGGCGCGCACCGGGGCGCCGGCCGCGTTGATGCAGTCGAGCTCGGCCGCGATCGGGGTGGCGCAATCGGCGGGCACGTGCAGCGTGGCCGCGCGCAGCAGCAGCTCGTGCGGCAGGATCCGCGTAACGATCGACAGCGCGTTGATGCCGGGATCGAACACGCCGAGCCCGCCCGGCTCCCAGATCCATTGCTGCCCCGGATGCCAGTGCCGCACGTCCTCCTTCCAGCGCACCTGCACGGCGCGCACCACGCGCGTGGCGAGCCAGTCGCGCGCCGGCTCCACGGCGCTGGCGCAGCGCGAATGCCAGGTGGCGAACAGCGTGCGGCCCTGGCGCTTCGCCAGCGCGTGCAGCGCCTCCACCTCGCTGATGCTCGCGCCGGGCGGCTTTTCCAGCATCACGTGCTTGCCGGCCAGCAGCGCCGCGCGCGCCTGCGCGTAGCGCACCTGCGGCGGCGCGCAGAGCGAGACGGCGTCGAGCTCGGGCTCGGCGGCCAGCAGCGCGTCGATATCGGGGTAGTTGCGGACCTGCTCGACGTGGGCGTTGCGGCTGGCGCTGGCGACCAGCGCGAAACCGTCGTTGCCGGCGATGGCGGGCAGGTGCTGGTCGCGCGCGATCTTGCCGACGCCGACGATGCCGAGGGTATAGGTAGCGTTCATGCTTGCTCGATCTCCTCGCGGCTCAATGGCCCCAGCGCAGCACCAGCGGATCGAGCCGGCGCGCGATCGCGACCAGCTCGGCGCGGGTCTCGGGCTGCATGGCGGGCAGCGGATGGCGCGGCAGCTCGCAGTCGATCACGCCGCCCTCCTTCATCAACGCCTTGCAGGCCAGCAGGCCCGCCTGGCGGTTCTCGTGGTTGATCAGCGGCAGCCAGCGCTGGTAGGCGGCGAAGGCCTCGTCGAGGCGCCCCTCGCGATGCGCGTCGACGATGGTGCGGATCCCGTCGGGGAAACCGCCGCCCGTCATCGAGCCGGTCGCGCCGGCGTTCAGGTCGGCCAGCAGGGTGATGCCCTCCTCGCCGTCCCAGGGGCCTTGCGCCGCGTCGCCGGCCAGGCGGATCAGCTCGCGCAGCTTGTTGGCGGCGCCCGGCGTCTCGATCTTGAAATAGGACACCTGCTCGATCTCGCGCGCCATGCGCGCCAGGAACGGCGCCGACAGCACGGTGCCGCTGGCCGGCGCGTCCTGGATCATGATCGGAATGTCGATCGCGTCGGACACGCGCGCGTAGAACTCGTGGATCTGCGTCTCGGGTACGCGGAAGGTGGCGCCGTGATACGGCGGCATGATCATCACCATCGCCGCGCCCTGCTCCTGCGCGCGCCGGCTGCGCGCCGCGCACAGCCGCGTGCCGTAATGCGTGGTGGTGACGATCACCGGCACGCGGCCGGCCACGTGCTCGAGCACGGTGCGCGTGAGGATCTCGCGCTCCTCGTCGGACAGCGAGAACTGCTCCGAGAAGTTGGCGAGGATGCACAGGCCGTCCGAGCCCGCGTCGATCATGAAGTCGACGGCGCGCTTCTGGCTGGCCAGGTCGAGTTCGCCGGTATCGCTGAAGGTGGTCGGCACCACGGGGAACACACCGCGGTAGCGAGGGGGACGGCTTGAAGTCATGGCATCGGTCCTGCTTCGGTTGTCGGTTGAGTCGCGCGGCATGCGCCGCGCGGGCACGTCAGGATTCTTGATGGGCGAGCGCGTCGCCCGCCAGCGCCCCGGCCGGTGAGCTCGCGCGCAAGGCGGCGCGCACCGCGAAGGCCATCAGCACGGCCACCAGCAGAGTGGCCGCGAGGAAGTACAGGCCGGCGGCCAGGCTGCCGGTGGCGTCCTTGATCAGGCCGACGCTGTAAGGGCCGAAGTAGCCGCCGAGGTTCGCGATCGAGTTGATGGTCGCAATCCCCACCGCCGCGCTCGGCCCGCTCAGGAACTGCCCCGGCAGCGCCCAGACCACGGCCTGGATCGAATAGACCGCGAAGGCCGTCAGGCTGATGAACAGCAATTGCAGCGCGGGGGCGCGGAACCAGGCACTGGCCGCCATCGCCAGCGCGCCGAAGGCGGTGACCGCCACGATGTGCCAGTGACGCTCGCGATGCCGGTCGGAATGGCGCGGCACGATCAGCAGCCCGATCACGGCGCAGATGTAGGGCACGGCCGAGATCAGGCCCGCCGTCGAATCGCTCACGCCGAAGGCCTTGATGATGGTGGGCAGCCACAGCGACAGGCCGTAGATGCTGATCGGGAACGGCAGGTAGAGCAGCGCCATCAGCAGCACGCGGCGGTCCTTGAGCGCCGCGAACGGGCTCAGGTGCGGATCGAGCGCGTAGCGGCCGCGATCGGCGGCCAGCGCCTGCTCGATCCAGCGCCGCTCGGGTTCGGCCAGCCAGCGCGCCTGGGCGGGCGTGTCGGGCAGCACGCGCAGGGTCGGCCAGCACAGCAGCACGGCCGGCAGCCCGCTCAGGATGAACAGCATCTGCCAGTTCGCGAGCCCGGCCACGCCGTGCATCTCCAGCACCAGGCCCGAGATCGGCCCGGTGATGATGCCGGCGATCGGCTGGGCCAGCACCAGCAGGCCGATCACGCGCGCGCGGTGGCGCATCGGGAACCAGTGGGTGAGGAAGTACAGGATGCCGGGATAGAGCCCGGCCTCGGCCGCGCCGAGCAGGAAGCGCAGCGTGTAGAAACCGTTCGGCCCCGTGACGAAGGCGGTCGCCATGGTGATGGCGCCCCAGGTGAACAGGATCCGCGCGAACCAGACGCGCGCGCCGAAGCGAGACAGCGCCAGGTTGCTCGGCACCTCGCAGAGGAAGTAGCCGATGAAGAACAGGCCCGCGCCCAGGCCGTAGGCGGCGTCGCTCAGGCCGATCGCGGCGTTCATGTGCAGCTTCGCGAAGCCGACCACGGTGCGATCGATATAGGCCACCACGTAGATCAGCGCGAGGAACGGCAGGAGCCGGCGCGCGACCAGGCCGACCACGCGTGTCTCCTCGCCGTCGGCCGCCGGATCGGTTGCGCGTGCACCGGTCTCGCCGGAACGCGCTGCCTGCGATTTCGTCATTGCGTCTCCTTCCACCATGTCGTCTGCCCGCGTCGTGCAGCGGCGCCCGGCGCTCGCGCTCGCGCGGATCTCGTCGGGCGCCGCTCGACGGCGCCTTGCCCGCTGCCGCCGGGCGTATTCGCGAAGCGGGCCAGGTGGCCCTGGCCGGCCCGGCGATCGCCTCGCGCCCTCACGGCCCCCTCGTCCCTGTCGGCCGCCGGGCCGCTTCGTGGGCGCGGCCCGGTCATGCGACGTGCCGGCCCGGGGCCGGCCTCGCTACGTCATTTCAGTGCGAGTGGCGCGGCACCTCGGCGCCGCGCATGCCGACCAGGAAGTCCAGGTCGCAGCCCTCGTCGGCCTGCAGCACGTGGTCGACATAGAGCCGCGCATAGCCGCCGCGGCCCTGCTGCTCGGCCACGCCCGGCGCGGCGGCCGGATCGACGTCGGACAGGCGCCGCTGCAGTTCCTCGTCGCTGATGTCGAGATGCAGGCGGCCGGCCTCGCAGTCGAGCTCGATCCAGTCGCCGTTGCGCACGGCCGCCAGCGGGCCGCCCGCGGCGGCCTCGGGCGCCACGTGCAGCACCACCGTGCCGTAGGCGGTGCCGCTCATGCGCGCGTCGGAGATCCGCACCATGTCCTTCACGCCCTGGCGCAGCAGCTTGGGCGGCAGGCCCATGTTGCCGACCTCGGCCATGCCCGGGTAACCGCGCGGCCCGCAGTTCTTCATCACCAGCACCGAGTCCTTGTCGACCTCCAGCGCCTCGTCGTTGATGGCGGCCTTGTAGTGGTCGAAGTTCTCGAACACCACCGCGCGGCCGCGATGGCGCAGCAGCTCGGGCGTCGCCGCCGAGGGCTTCAGCACCGCGCCGCGCGGCGCGAGATTGCCGCGCAGGATGCAGATCCCGCCGTCGGCGATCAGCGGCCTGTCGAGCGGGCGGATCACTTCCTCGTCGTGGTTCGGCGCCTCGCGCACGTTGTCCCACAGCGAACGGCCGTTGACGGTCAGCGCACCCGGATGCGGCAGCAGCCCGGCCTCGCCGAGCCGGCGCAGCACCGCCGGCAACCCGCCCGCGTAATAGAACTCCTCCATCAGGAAGCGCCCCGAGGGCTGCAGGTCGACCAGGGTCGGCGTATCGCGGCCGATCCGCATCCAGTCCTCGAGCTCGAGCGGCACGCCGATGCGGCCGGCGATCGCCTTCAGGTGGATCACCGCGTTGGTCGAGCCGCCGATCGCGGCATTGGTGCGGATCGCGTTCTCGAAGGCCGCGCGCGTGAGTACCTTCGACAGTTTCAGGTCCTCCAGCGCCATCTGCACGATGCGGATGCCCGACATGTGGGCCAGCACGTAACGGCGCGCGTCGACCGCAGGAATCGCCGCGTTGTGCGGCAGCGCCACACCGAGCGCCTCGGCCATGCAGGCCATCGTCGAGGCGGTGCCCATGGTGTTGCAGGTGCCGGCCGAGCGCGACATGCCGGCCTCGGCCGAGAGGAAACGGTGCAGGTCGATCTCGCCGGCCTTGAGCGCCTCGTGCAGCCGCCAGACCGCCGTGCCCGAGCCGATGTCCTTGCCCTCCAGCTTGCCGTTGAGCATCGGCCCGCCGCTCACCACGATGGCCGGCACGTCGCAACTGGCCGCGCCCATCAGCAGCGCCGGCGTGGTCTTGTCGCAACCGGCCAGCAGCACCACCGCGTCGATCGGATTGCCGCGGATCGCCTCCTCCACGTCCATGCTGGCGAGGTTGCGCGTGAGCATCGCGGTGGGCCTCAGGTTCGATTCGCCGTTGGAGAACACCGGGAATTCCACCGGGAAGCCGCCCGCCTCGTGGATGCCGCGCTTGACGTGCTCGGCGAGCTTGCGGAAATGCGCGTTGCAGGGCGTCAGCTCGGACCAGGTATTGCAGATGCCGATGATCGGCCGGCCGTCGAACTCGTGATCGGGAATACCCTGGTTCTTCATCCAGCTTCGGTACATGAAGCCGTTCTTGTCCGCGGGACCGAACCAGTGTTGGGAGCGCAGCTTGGGTTTGGAGTCCGACATGCTCGTAGGTGGGTAGCAGGATTTGCGAGCAGTCTAGTCAGATCGTTGATAACCTACTAATGAAAAATCGGACGTCTCCGATACACGTTTCCATATCCTCGTAAACACTGAATCGATGCTCGACGCGAACCCCTGGTACGTGCGCACGCGACTGAAAACCAGGCAGTTGCTGCTGGTCGTCGCGCTCGCGGAGGAAGGCAATATCCATCGCGCCGCGGCGGTGCTGAACATGACCCAGCCGGCCGCCTCCAAGCTGCTGCGCGAGCTCGAGGACATGCTCGGCACGGTGCTGTTCGAGCGCATGCCGCGCGGCGTGAAACCCACGCTCTACGGCGACGCGCTGATCCGCCATGCGCGCGCCGTGCTCGGCAGCCTCGAGCAGGCGCAGGAGGAGCTCGATGCGCTCAAGGCCGGCCATCTCGGCCATGTCGCGATCGGCACCATCACCTCGCCCGGTGTGCGCCTGCTGCCGGCCGCGATCGCCGCGGTCAAGAAGCAGCATCCGGCGATGCGGATCTCGGTCGAGATCGAGACCAGCAACGTGCTGCTCGAACGGCTCGCGCAGGACAAGCTCGATATCGTGGTCGGCCGGCTGTCGGCCGAGCACGACAAGCTGCCGCTGCGCTACGAGACTCTCGCCGACGAATTCGTCCACGCGGTGGTGCGCCAGGGCCATCCGCTGCTGGGCGGGCCCGCGCTGACGCTGGCCGAGGTGCGCGAGGCCAACTGGGTGGTGCCGCCCGCCGGCAGCGTGCTGCGCCACCGCTTCGAGCGCATGTTCCAGCGCGCCAGCCTGGCGCCGCCGGCGCGCATCGTGGAGACCGCCGCCCTGCTGTTCATCACGCGGCTGCTGGAAGAGAGCGACATGATCGCGGTGCTGGCCGCCGACGTCGCGCAGTATTACGCCGCGCATCGCGTGGTCGAGATCCTGCCGCTGGCGATGCAATGCCAGATGGACGACTACGGGCTCATCACGCGCTCGGACCGGCTGCCCACGCCGGCCGCCGCGATCGTCACCGATGCATTGCGCGCCGCGGGCGGCCTGTTGTCCGGGAATTGAGGGACAGGCGTGCAAGGGGCGGCGCCAAGCGGCCGCTTCGACGCATCGGGGGCTCGCGCGGCACGCCCGTTACGCGCTAGGATCGTCGAATTCGTTCATGACAACCGCCGTCGCGCATGCCGCGCGCGCCGGGCCCCGCATGACGCCGACCTGCCGCCTCGCGGCGCGAGGGCGCGGCGTGCCCGGGCCTCGCGCCGCCGGCCGTCGACCACGGCACTGAGAGAGCGCATCGATGACCCAGAACATCTACGACGATCCGACGTTCTTCGACAACTACGCGAAGCTCAAGCGCTCGGTCGAGGGCCTCGACGGCGCGCCGGAATGGCCGGCCCTGCGCGCGCTGCTGCCCGAGCCGCGCGGCTTGCGCATCGCCGATCTCGGCTGCGGCTACGGCTGGTTCTGCCGCTGGGCCGCCGAGCACGAGGCGGCCAGCGTGCTGGGCCTCGATGTTTCCGAGCGGATGCTGGAGCGCGCCCGGGCCGACACCGCCAACCCGCGCATCGCCTACCGGCGCGCCGACCTCGAACGGCTCGACCTGCCGGCCGCCGCCTTCGACCTGGTCTACAGCTCGCTGGCCTTCCACTACATCGAGAACCTGCCGGGGCTGTTCGCGGCGATCCATCGCGCGCTGGTGCCGGGCGGACGGCTGGTGTTCTCGATCGAGCACCCGATCCTGACCGCGCCGAGCCGGCAGGGCTTTCGCACCGATGCCGAGGGCTGGCGCCATTGGCCGCTGGACGGTTACCAGAACGAAGGCCCGCGCGTGACCGACTGGCTCGCCGAGGGCGTGGTCAAGCAGCACCGCACCATCGGCACCCTGCTCAACCTGCTGATCGAATCGGGCTTCGCGCTCGCGCACCTGGACGAATGGGGGCCGTCGCCGGCCCAGGTCGAGGCGCAGCCGGCGCTGGCCGAGGAACGCGAGCGGCCGATGATGATGCTGGTGTCGGCGCGGCGCGGGGCACGCTGAATGCGCGTTCAGCGGATCGCGACCAGCAGTTCCTCGGCGTTGTCGGGCGGGCGCAGGCCGTCCTCGCGCGTGGAGAAATAGCGCAGCGCGAGTTCGCTCGCCGGGACATGGCGGGCTTCGCCGAAGCCGGCCTCGCGAGCCTTCGCGCGAATCTCCCCGGGGGTATGGAAGCTGATGAAGGGCGTGCCGCTGGCGCGGGCGCCCTTTTCCGCCATTTCCAGCGCGGGGCGCACGGCCGGATCGGCCAGGTGCAACGGCAGCAGGAAGCTCATCACGAGGCTGGAACCCGGCGCGAGCGCGGCGACCTCGGCCAGCGTGGCGCGGTTCGCCTCGTCGCTGAGGTACATGCTGACGCCGGTGGAGACCACCACCGCGGGTTTGCCGGCGTCGAAGCCGGTCGCCGCGAGCGCCTCGCGCCAGCTCGCGCCCGCCTCGAAATCGACGGGGACCAGGCGCAGCGAATCGGGAATGCCGAAACCGAGTTCGACCAGTCGCGCGCGCTTCCAGGCCTGCGGCCCGGGGCGATCGATCTCGAACACGCGCAGGCGCGCCGCGAGATCCGGGCGGCGCTGCACGAAGCTGTCGAGGCCCGCGCCGAGAATCACGTACTGATCGACGCCGCGCGCAAGCTGCTCGGCCACCCAGTCCTCGATGAATCTCGCCCGCGCGACGATCGCGGCGCGAAACGGCCGCGTGAAGGCGAGATCCATGTCGCCGCGGCTGCGCCAGTCGTCGCCGGGCGCGAGCAGTTGCAGGCCGATCGGGTCGTCGAGCACGTGCGGCGGCGGGTCGGCTTCGACGTGCAAGGCGCGCCAGAGGGCGACGCGCGCGGCGGTGCTGTCGGGGGCGGGGGTGGTGGGTTCGGTCATGGCGGAAAGCGCGAATGCATCCTCACGCGCATCGGGACGAGAAGCTCACATGATAGGCGTCGCCATGCCGCTTACATCGAGTTTCGATCGGAATTCGTATCGACCGGCATTCCGATCAGGCAGAATTCATTCCGCGGCGAATTGAAATCCCTTAATATCGGCAAAAATCAAAAACAGCATAATTTCCTCGGGGAATAAACTTGGTGAGCTATCTGACTCTGCTGCACGCGAATGGCGGAAAGTTGCGAAAAGATTTCGACGACATTGCAATAAAATCGATGTCCGATGCCTATCGCCGCGCGAAGCCAAGCGGGAAACCTCCAGAAGAACCGGATTTCATCGCCAGCCTGGTCAAGCACGGCGTGCCCCTGATCAAGACCGCGCTCGACGCCGTATTCGCGGGCTCAGGCATTCAGATCGCCACCTCGGGCGTGTTCTGCCATCAGTCGCCGATGGTGAAATTCACCGCCCCCACGCCCAAGGCCCGCTGCGAACTGGGCGATATCCTGTTCGTGCACATCCACCAGGGAACATCAGGCAGCGTGCAGCGCAATGCCCTGTTGCTGCAGGCGAAAATGACGGATCCATCGGCGCCGCGCCTGACCGTCCCGACAAGCGAACAGCATCAGTTGTTCCTTTATCAGCATTGGCCGACCTTCACATACGACATGAAGAACGGCGGCACGCTTCATGGCAAATCCAGGACGGTCACGCCACATAATCGACATGCCGGCGCGCAGTATCTGCTGGTCGATTCCGACCCGGTCTTCTCACATTCGCCGACGCCATTTATGCAATATCCGATGGCGGTATGGATGGCCGAGTCACCACTCTTTACGATCGTCTCGCTCGGCGAAACCCTGCTCGAATTCCTGGCGATGTCCAATGGCAGGCAATTCGGTACCCGAACCGGCGCGAGAGGCTGGTCGCACATGATCTGGGACCTGATCGACAACGGCCTGAAAAAAGGCTTCACCAGAACCAGAACGGCGCACGATCCCAAGACGAGTTCGCGCTTCGAGGGCGACTCGATTCCGGCTTACGCCTGCTTCTGCGCCGGTTATGGCCAGGCGGCCCACTCGATTCTCGACGAGGTGCTCGGCGCATCGGCCCGCAAGCTGTTGCGCAGCAGCGGAGATGGCACCGTTCCGCCCGAACTGCTGCCGCCGTCGGAGACGGACGATCCTTCGGGCGGCATCAGCCTGATCGTCATCGAGACCTCGGAATCCGAACGCCGCGAGACATACGCCGAGTAAAGGTAAAGCCGCATGCCCGTCCCGGCCGCACGGCCGGAACGGGCATCCTTCTTACATCTTCACTTCATCCACGAAGGACTTCTTGCCCGACTTGTAGCCGTACAGCGAGATCACGCCGTGCTTCAGGTCGCCCTTGGCATCGAACACGGTCTCGCCGATCACGCCCTTGTAGTCGGTGGTGGGCATCTGCGCCAGGATCTTGGCCGGATCGACCGAGTTCGCGCGCTTCATCGCGTCGACGATGATGTACACCGAGTCATAGGCGAACGGCGCGTCGAACTTGATGATCTGGCCGAAACGCTTCTGGTACTTGGCCTGGAATTCGGCGCCGCCCGGCATCTTCTCGAGCGCCGCGCCCGGCTGCGAGCAGACCACGTTGTCGGCGGCAGCGCCGGCCAGGTCGGAAAGCTGCTCGGTGCACACGCCGTCGCCCGCGAACAGCTTGGCGCGCAGGCCGAGCTGCTTGGCCTGCTTGGCCAGCGGGCCGCCGGTGGCATCCATGCCGCCGTACATGATCGCGTCCGGGTTTTCGCCCTTGATCTTGGTCAGGATCGCGCGGAAGTCGACGGCCTTGTCGTTGGTCGCGTCATGCGAGACCACCTTCAGGCCCAGCGCCTTCGCCTTCTTCTCGAACTCGTTGGCCAGGCCCTGGCCGTAGGCGGTCGAATCGTCGATCACGGCCACCGTCTTGACGCCGGCCTTCTGCGCGTAGGCGGCCAGCGCCGGGCCCTGCTGCGCGTCGGTCGCGACCACCCGGTAGGTGGTCTTGAAGCCCTGCTGCGTGTAGGCCGGGTTGGTGGCCGAGGGCGAGATCTGCAGGATGCCGGCATCGCTGTAGATCTTCGAGGCCGGGATCGAGGTGCCCGAGTTCAGGTGGCCGACCACGGCGACGACCTTGTCGTCGACCAGCTTCTGCGCGACCTGGGTGGCGGTGCGCGGGTCGGCCGCGTCGTCCTGGCCATCCAGTTGCAGCGTGATCTTCTGGCCGCCGATGGTCAGGCCCTTCGTGTTGATCTCCTCGATCGCCAGACGGGCACCGTTCTCGTTGTCCTTGCCGAGGTGCGAGATGCCGCCCGTCAGCGGCTCGACGCTGCCGATCTTCACGATCTGGTCCGCCATCGCGTTGCCGGCGGCCGCCAGGGCAAACAGCGCGGCGGCGCCGATCACGATTTTCTTGCGCGTGTCGATCGTGTGGTTCTGCTTCATGGATTTGCTCCTCCAGTGGAATAGGAATGAAACGCGGTGTCGCGCGCCGGGCGGCGGCGCCAGGCTCGGCCCGAGCCGATCGGCCAGCCGCTGCCGGAGCGCGCGACGGCACCCGCGAATCCGCCCGATGGGCGAGACCATCGGGGACGGATCCACGGGGTTCGACAGTCTACTTTGATCAGACGAAAATCGGCGCTGTATCTGCAGCTTTCTGCGCGGCGGGCGACGCGGATTCGCCCGGGCAGGCGCGCCGGATCGGCCTCAGTTGGAGCAGGAAATATCGCCTTCCTGGCAATGGAGATGGCTGTCGAGCAGCTTGGTCTGGGCCTGGGTGAGCTGGTCCAGGCACTGGCTCGTGACCATCGGCGCGGCGCTGCCGCCGTCCACGCCGCTCGCCTCGAAGGCGCATTGGGCGTCGCGCCAGGCCAGCCAGCGGCGCTGCGCTTCCTTCAGCCGGGTCTTGCCCGGTTCGCCGAGCTTGGCGACCAGGGCGCGGTAGGTGCTGTTCAGCGCCGCGTCCGATTGCTTGTAGGCGCCGGCCGCGCAGGCATTCATCGCCGCTTGCGTGGTGGCCTTGTCCATGCAGCTGGGCTGGGCGGCGAAAACCGACGAACTGGCCAGCAGCAGCGCGCATGCGCTCGTTTTCAGGATGTTCATGATCTACCCGGGAATTGAATTGGATTGAAATGGATTGAGATCGGAATCGTCTGGACGGCGCCATCGGCACGTCCGCTCCGCCAGCAAAGAACAGGCGGCGGCCGTCGATTATTCCGGGACGGATGGGCCGGCGGCCCGACGCCCTGCACCGCCAGGCGAACCGAATCAATCGGTACGCGAACCGGGCGTTCCGCCGGGCACCCGGGACTGGGATCCGCGCAACATTTCCGAGGCGCCCACAAATCGGTCGTATCCAGATGAATACAGCCGATTCAGCTCCCGCCACGAGCCTGTAGAATCGCGCCTCGAGCCAATCCCGACAAGGCGCCGACGGCATCCGCGGAGGCGCTCGACACGGCCTCGACGCCAAGAAACGCGACTAAACGCCTCAAAATCCATCGTGCGCTTCCGGTCACCCAGGCGCGCCGGGCATTTTGGTCGAACCCGGTTTCGACATCCCCGTGTCAAAATTGAGCCCTGGAAAAAGCAAATCGTTACAAATCCGTATAACATCCGCCGATGGACCAAAGAAAACTCATCGCGCCGCCGCCGCCCCGCACCTGGGATGCGCGGCTCGCGCGCCGGCTCGTCACGCCGCTCGTCGATACCCCCGTCACCCCGAACCACCTGACCACGCTGCGCCTGCTGATCGGCCTGGCGGGCGCCGTGTGCCTCGCGCAGGGCGGTTTCGGCTGGATCAACGCCGGGGCCTTCCTGATCGTCCTGTCGAACTTCGTCGACCACACCGACGGCGAACTGGCGCGCATCAGCGGCAAGACCAGCAAGATCGGCCATTTCTACGACCTGGCCAGCGACGCGGTGATCACCGTGGCGCTGTTCGTCTGCATGGGCGCGGGCATCGTCGCCCAGGGCGGCCACATGTTCGCCTCGCCGGTGCTGCTCGGCACCGTGGCGGGCGCGGCCGTCGCGCTGATCTTCTTCCTGCGCATGCGGATCGAATCCCTCGCCGGCAAGGCCGGCACCAAGCAGGCGTCGGTGGGCGGCTTCGAGACCGAGGACGTGCTTTACCTGCTGCCGATCGTGACCCTGCTCGACGGCGTCGAGCGCTTCGTGCTGGCCGCCGCGATCGGCGCGCCGCTGTTCGCCGCCTGGGTCGTGATCGACTACTGGCGCGTCGTGCGCCGCGGCAGCGCCCCGGCAGCCAACCCCACCCAGCCCCAGCCATGAGTACCCAGATCGATGCCGGCCTCGCGCCGCGCGCCCCGGCGACGGCCCCGGCCGCGACTCCCGCGCCCGACGCCGAGCGCGCCGTCGCCTCGGTGGTCGCCCCGCTCGACACCGCCCGCCTGCGCGGCGAATTCGACCGCCAGGGCGCCTTCATCTACCTCGACCAGTTCCTGCCGAAGGACGCCCATGGGCGCCTGGCCGAGTTGGCGCGCGAACTGCTGCCCGAGCTGAACCGGAACTACCTGCCCGGCCACAAGCAGGGCGGCAGCGTGAGCCGTCACAAGATCGACGAGAAGGCGCCCTTCATCGCCGAGCTGTACCGCTCGAAGGCGCTGATCTCGTTCCTCGAGAAGCTCACCGGCGACACGCTGCAGGTCTCGCCCGCCGACGACCCGCACGCCTACGCGCTCTACTACTACACCAAGCCGGGCGACCATATCGGCTGGCACTACGACACCTCCTACTACGACGGCCGCCGCTACACGCTGCTGATCGGCGTGATCGACCAGTCCTCGTGCCGGCTCGACTACGAGCTGCACACGCGCAACCCGGCGGTGAAGGACGAACCGGGTTCGGTGCAGATCGCCGACGGCGGCATCGTGCTGTTCGACGGCGACAAGCTGCGCCACCGCATCACGCCTATGCTGGAAAACGAGCTCCGCGTGTCGCTGACCTTCGAATACGTGACCGACCCCGGCATGCGGCCCTGGAAGCGTTTCATCTCGAACATGAAGGACGCGATCGCGTATTTCGGCTTCCGCCAGGTGTTCAAGCAACTCGCCACGCGCCGTCCGCCCCAGCAGAAATGACTCGTGCCGGCCTTATCCTGCTGTCCATCGGGACGGCATTGTTCATTGCCCTGCTGTCCTGGCAGGGCTTCGGCGCGGTCGTGTCGACGCTCGCCACGGCCGGCTGGGGCCTGCTGCTGGTGGCCGCCTTCCATCTGATCCCGCTGGTGGTGGACGCGCGCGCGATCGCCGTGATGTTCCCGCGCGGCACGCCCGGCGTCTCGCTGCGCGACACGCTGTTCGCGCGCTGGGTGCTGGAATCGGTCAACAGCCTGCTGCCGGCCGGCCAGATCGGCGGCCCGGTGCTGATGGCGCGCTACCTGTCGCAAAAGGGCGTGCCGATGCCGCGCGCGGCGGCCGCCGTCACCGTCAGCACCACCATGCAGGCGCTCGCGCAGATCGTGTTCGCGCTGGCCGGCATCGCGATCTTCAGCTTCGGCGCCAACAGCGCGGCCGCCGCGCACCTGCGCACGCCGGCCCTGATCGCCACCGCCCTGCTCGCCGCCTGCGCGTTCGGCTTCTACCTCGCCCAGCGCCGCGGCCTGTTCGGTCGCGGCCTGCGTATCGTCTCGAAGGCGCTCGGCCCGCGCGACTGGCCCTCGCTGGCCACCCGCGCCGACGCGATCGACGCGGCGGTCGGCGAGTTGTACGGCAAGCGCGATCGCGTGATCTCGACCTTCTGGCTGAGCTTCGCCGGCTGGGTGCTCGGCACCGGCGAAGTGTGGCTCGCGCTGCATTTCCTGGGCCACCCGGTCAGCTGGGTCGATGCGCTGCTGCTGGAAAGCGTCGGTCAGGCGATCCGCGGCGCGGCCTTCATGATTCCCGGTTCGCTCGGCGCGCAGGAGGGCGGCTACCTGCTGCTCGCCCCGCTCGTCGGGCTGCCGCCGGATGCCGCGCTCGCGCTCTCGCTCGCCAAACGCGCGCGCGAGCTCGCGTTCGGCCTGCCCGGCATCCTGTACCTGCATTTCAGCGAAAGAAACTGGCAGCGGCGCCGTTCGCCGCAGCTCGCGGATTAGGAGCCGTTCGACCCGATATCGACGTCAGGCGGCCCCTCGGCCGGACCCTCTTCCGGCCATGTGACAATCATTGCGTGGAGTAATCAATGCGAGCCATCATTCTCGCCGCGGGCCTCGGCCTGCGTCTGCAACTGCCCCCCGAGGCGCAATATCCGAAGTGCCTGCTGCGCTTCGACGAGGTGAGCCTGCTCGAGCGCCACCTGCGCCTGCTCGAGACGCTCGGCGTGACCGAGATCGTGCTCGCGCTGGGCTTCCAGCACGAGAAGGTCGAGGCCGAGCTGGCCCGCCTCGGCCGCCAGGCCGAGATCGTCCTGAACCCGCGTTTCGACCTCGGCAGCGTGCTGACGGTGCATACCGCGGCCGAGGCGCTCACGCGCGGCGGCGACGTGCTGCTGATGGACGCCGACGTGCTCTATGACGACAGCATCATGCAGGCGCTGGTCGCGAACCCGGAGCAGGCCGTCGATCGCCTGCTGATCGACCGCGACTTCGAGGCCGGCGACGAGCCGGTCAAGCTCTGCGTGAAGGACGGCGTGCCGGTCGAGCTGCGCAAGCAGCTGGCCGTCGACCTCCAATACGACACCATCGGCGAATCGGTCGGTTTCTTCCGCTTCAGCGAAGGCACCGCCCGCCGTCTCGCCGAGATCGTGGCCGGCTATGTCGATTCCGGCCGCGCCAACCTGCCCCACGAGGAAGCCGTGCGCGACCTGCTGCTCGAAGGCGGCCGCGACTTCGACGTCGCCGACGTGACCGGCGCCCCGTGGATCGAAATCGACTTCCCCAACGACGTCGCGCGTGCCCGCGACGAAGTTCTGCCGCTGATTCAGCGCAATACCGTAGGAGCCGCACGATGAACGCACGCGAACCCAATTTCACCGAATCCCGCGCGGCTCGGCTGCGCCGCATGCTGACCAGCAGCAACCTCGAATTCCTGATGGAAGCGCACAACGGCCTGTCGGCGCGCATCGTGCGCGAGGCCGGCTTCAAGGGCATCTGGGGCTCGGGCCTGTCGATCTCGGCCGCGCTCGGCGTGCGCGACAACAACGAGGCGAGCTGGACCCAGGTGGTCGACGTGCTCGAGTTCATGGCCGATGCCAGCGACCTGCCGATCCTGCTCGACGGCGACACCGGCTACGGCAACTTCAACAACATGCGCCGCCTGGTGCGCAAGCTCGAGCAGCGCGGCATCGCCGGCGTGTGCATCGAGGACAAGCAGTTCCCCAAGACCAACAGCTTCATCGACGGCGAGCGCCAGCCGCTGGCCGAGATCGACGAGTTCGCGGGCAAGATCAAGGCCGGCAAGGATTCGCAGACCGATCCGGACTTCTCGATCGTGGCGCGCGTCGAGGCGCTGATCGCCGGCTGGGGCATGGACGAGGCGCTGCGCCGCGCGCATGCCTACGCCGATGCCGGCGCCGACGCGATCCTGATGCACAGCAAGCTGTCGCGTCCGGACGAGATCCTCGAATTCGCGCGCCAGTGGAACAACCGCGCGCCGATCGTGATCGTGCCGACCAAGTACTACAGCACGCCGACCGACGTGTTCCGCCAGGCCGGCATCAGCACCGTGATCTGGGCAAACCACCTGGTCCGCTCGGCGGCGGCCTCGATGCAGGCCACCGCGCGCGACATCTTCGAGAACCAGACCCTGGTGAACGTCGAGGACCGCGTCGCCACCGTCAACGAGATCTTCCGCCTGCAGGACGCCGACGAGTACTCGGCGGCCGAGCGCATCTACCTGTCCTCCTCCTCGCGTTCGTCGAACTCGGCGGTCTTGCTGGCCGCCAGCCGCGGCAAGGGCCTGGAGGCCGTCACCGAGGACAAGCCGAAGGTGATGCTGCCGATCGCCGGCAAGCCGCTGCTGCGCTGGCTGGTGGACGGCTTCAAGAAGGAAGGCGTCAACGACATCACGGTGGTGGGCGGCTATCGCGCCGACGCGATCGACACCGCCGGCATCAAGCTGGTGGTCAACGAGCGCCACGCCGAGACCGGCGAACTGAGCTCGCTGGCCTGCGCGCTCGAGCGCATCAAGGGCGACACCATCGTCTCCTACGGCGACCTGCTGTTCCGCAGCTACATCGTGCGCGACCTGGCCGAGAGCGATGCCGAGTTCACGGTGGTGGTCGATTCCTCGCTGACCGATTCGCCGAACCAGAGCGTACGCGACTTCGCACTGTGCTCGGCGCCCGACGATCGCGGCCTGTTCGGCCAGAAGATCACGCTGCAGCGCGTGGCCGGCGACGCCGGCAACGGCGCGCCGCACGGCCGCTGGGTCGGCCTGCTGAACGTGCGCGGCGCCGGCGTGGAGCGCCTCAAGGCGACCATCGCGAAGCTGCAGGCACGCCCGGACTTCGACCAGCTCGACATCCCGGCCCTGCTCAACGCGCTGGTGGAAGCCGGCGAGCAGATCTCGGTGCAATACGTGCACGGCCACTGGCGCGGCGTGAACGACCTCGACGAATTCCGTCGCGCCGGCGACTTCGCCCACGGCCAGACGCCGCTGGCCAACGGCGCCGCCGCCGGGGACGCGCAATGATCGAGGCAGCCCAGTTCGTCGAGGCCGCGCGCGAGCGCGGTTTCGACTGGTACGCGGGGGTGCCCTGCTCGTACCTGACGCCGTTCATCAACTACGTGCTGCAGGACCCAACGCTGCACTACGTGTCGGCCGCCAACGAGGGCGACGCGGTCGCCCTGGTGGCGGGCGCCACGCTGGGCGGGCGGCGTGGCATCGCGATGATGCAGAACTCGGGCCTGGGCAACGCGGTCAGCCCGCTGACCTCGCTGACCTGGACCTTCAAGCTGCCGCAACTGCTGATCGTCACCTGGCGCGGCAAGCCGGGCGAGCACGACGAGCCGCAGCACGCGCTGATGGGGCCGATCACGCCGCAGATGCTCGACACCATGGAAATCCCTTGGGAGCTGTTCCCGACCGAGGCCGACCAGATCGCCCCGGCGCTGGAGCGCGCGATCCGCCACATGGACGAGACCGGCCGGCCCTACGCGCTGGTGATGCAAAAAGGCAGCGTGGCCTCGTATCCGCTCAAGGATGCGCCGATGCCGGCGCCGCGCGCGCAGGCGGCGACGCCCGTCTCGGCCCGCGCCGCGGCCGCCGAGCAGCCGACGCGCCAGCAGGCGCTGGCCGCCGTGATCGAGCGCACGCCGCTCGACTCCACCGTGGTGCTGGCCTCGACCGGTTTCTGCGGCCGCGAGCTCTACGCGCTCGACGATCGCGCCAACCAGCTCTACATGGTCGGCTCGATGGGCTGCGTGACGCCGCTCGCGCTGGGCCTGGCGCTGGCGCGCCCGGACCTGACCGTGGTGGCGGTGGACGGCGACGGCGCCGCGCTCATGCGCATGGGCGCGTTCGCCACGCTCGGCGCCTATGGCCCGGGCAACCTGGTCCACCTGCTGCTGGACAACGGTGCGCACGAATCGACCGGCGGCCAGTCGACGGTTTCGCCCTGCGTCTCGTTCGCGGGCGTGGCGGCGGCCTGCGGCTACGCCTCGGCGCGCGAAGGCGGCGACCTGGGCGTGATCGACGCGCTGTTCGCCGAGCCGGCCGACGGCACGCGCTTCGCCAGCCTGTCGATCCGCGCCGGCGTGCCCGATGGCCTGCCGCGCCCGACCGTGACGCCGGTCGAAGTGAAGGAACGTCTGATGCGCCACATCGGCGCGGGAGCCCAATGATGCTGCTGCTCAACCCCGGCCCGGTCACGCTGACCGAGCGCGTGCGCCAAAGCCTGCTGCAGACCGACCTCTGCCACCGCGAAAGCGAATTCTTCGACCTGCAGGACGAGGCGCGCCGCCGCCTGGTGGCCGCCTACGAGCTCGATCCGGCCGAATGGCAGGCGGTGCTGATGACGGGTTCGGGCACCGCCGCCGTCGAAAGCATGATTGCCGCCCTGGTGCCCGAGGACGGCAAGCTGCTGGTGATCGAGAACGGCGTGTATGGCGAGCGCATCGCGCAGATCGCCAGGCAATACCGGATCGCCCACGAGGTGCTGAAGCACGAGTGGATGGAAGCGCCCGACCTCGGCCGCGTCGAGGCCGCGCTGGCCGCCGATCGCGCCATCACGCACGTCGCGGTGATCCATCACGAAACCACCACCGGGCGCCTCAACGCGCTGGGCCCGATCGCCGAGCTGTGCCGCCGGCATGGCGCGCGGCTGCTGGTGGACGGCGTCAGCAGCTTCGGCGCCGAGGCGATCGACTTCGCCGACGGCGTGACCGACGCGGTGGCCGCGACCGCCAACAAGTGCCTGCACGGCGTGCCCGGCGCGGCCTTCGTGATCGTGCGCGGCGCGGCGCTGGCGCGCGCCGCCTCGCGCACCTACTACCTCGACCTGGGCCGGCTGGCCAAGCTGCAGGCGCAGCGCAACACGCCGTTCACGCCTTCGGTGCATGCCTATTACGCGCTGGTCGAGGCGCTGCGCGAGTTCGAGGACGAAGGCGGCTGGCAGGCGCGCCACGCGCGCTACCAGGCGCTGGCCGACCAGGTCCGCGACGGCCTGGCCGCGCGCGGCATGCCGCTGGTGCTGCCGGACGGCGAATCCTCGGTGGTGCTGCGCGCCTACAAGCTGCCGGCGGGCGTGGCTTACGAGTCGCTGCACGACGGCCTCAAGGAACGCGGCTTCGTGATCTACGCCGGCCAGGGCGGCCTGTCGGCCTCGCTGTTCCGCGTCTCGACCATGGGCGCGATCTCGCCAGCCGATGTCGACCGGCTGCTCGACGGGTTCGGCGCGCTCACGCGCTGAGCTCCGAGCGGCGCGCGACGCCGGGCGCAAGCCACGATAAAACGGGTGCCGAACGGCACCAGTTTTGTTTTGCGGCACGCCTGCCCTGGAGACCGCGAGCGCCGACGCGCGAATCGATGCCCTCGATTGAATCTCTTTTTTGAAACAATTCGGATACCTATAATCTCCGCTCGATGCGCCGGTCGCCGCATGCATCGGTTCGCATCGACGCTCCCCGTCGCGTTTTCACGGGGGTGCGCCCCCTACACCATCCTTTAGAATCACGAAACGTGTGGTACAGGCCGCGGCCGCGGCCGGTACCACGGCCATCCGCGCGAGCGCCCGCATCCAGTCGTATCCCTGCCGCATTCCATGACCGCTTCCCCGACGCTCCGCCTGCCCGCCGCGCTGCGCACGCTGTTCCGCCCGCTGCTCGATCCCTATCGCCGCTACCGCCACGCCAAGCTGATCCATGCCGCGCGCGTGGCCCTCAGCGTGCTGGTGTCGATCGCGCTGTCCACCGGCCTGAACATCCCGCATGGCGAGTGGTCCTCGATCACCGTGCTGATCGTGATCGGCGGCCTCCAGCATCACGGCAATATCCGCAAGAAAGCCGCCGAGCGCGCGCTCGGCACCACCATCGGCGCGGTGGCCGGGCTCGCGCTGATCGTCCTGCAATCCGCCCTGCAGTGGCCCCTGCTCACCTACCTGGTGATCAGCGTGCTGTGCGGGATCTGCGCCTACTACGCGATCGGCAAGGCCGGCTATATCGCCCTGCTGTCGGCGATCACGATCCTGATCGTGGCCGGCCACGGCGACAACGAGATCGTCGACGGCCTCTGGCGCGCCGTGAACGTGATCGTCGGGATCGGCATCGCGCTGGCCTTCTCGTTCGCGCTGCCGCTCTATGCCACCTATTCGTGGCGCTACAAGCTCGCCGACGCCCTGCGCGCCTGCGCCGTGGTGCATGCGCGGATCGTCGCCGACAAGACCGTCAGCGACACCGCCCACCTGAAGGAGATGGCCGCGTTGAACGCCTTGCTGGTGCAGATGCGCTCGCTGATGCCCTGGGTGTCGAAGGAGACCGACATCACCATGGCCCAGCTCGACGCGATCCAGCGTTCGCTGAGGCTGGTGATCAGCTCGCTCGAGATGCTGGCCAGCGTGAAGCCGGCCGACGGCGACGTGGATGGCCGCCGCTACGTGCAGACCACGCTGCGCGGCCTGAACCGCCGCATCCACGGGCTGCTGATCGGGCCCAGCCGCGCGCTGAAGTTCGGCACGCTGGCGCGCCTGCATCCGCTGCCGGCGATCAGCGTGCCGCAAGGCGCCGAGGTGCCGGCCCAGCTTTCCGGCTTCGTCTCGATCGACGACAAGATCGCGCGCGAATGCGACCTGATGCGCCAGCGGCTGCAGGACGTGTCGATGCAGTGGAATATCTGAGACGGTCGACGCCACCAGCGGGCGCGCCGGCTACCTGGAGGAACGCCATGAATCGAGCAGCGAAACCGGCCGAGGCGGCCCCGGCCGGCGCCTCCGATCTGATCGACGCGCGCATCGCCGAACTCGGCGACTGGCGCGGCCGAACCCTGGCGCGCATGCGCGAGCTGATCCGGCAGGCGCTGCCCGAGGTGGTCGAGGAATGGAAGTGGATGGGCACGCCGGTCTGGTCCAGCGACGGCATCGTCTGCACCGGCGAATCCTACCGGGCCGTGGTCAAGCTGACCTTCGCGAAAGGCGCCTCGCTGCCGGATCCGGCCGGGCTGTTCAACGCCAGCCTGGACGGCAAGGTGCGGCGCGCGATCGACCTGCATGAAGGCGCCGGCATCGACGAAGCTGCCTTCATCGCCCTGCTACGCGAAGCGGCCGCGCTCAACGCCGCGGCCGCCGAGGCGAGGAAAACCCGGCCGAAGCGCCCGCGTTAAGCGCCAACCATAAGCGCCGCGGCGGCGCCCCGCCCCGCTCGATATCAATACCGCGACAGGCGATTCCCGCCGTCGATCCGCACGCGATCGCCGGGCTGCCAGTCGCCGGCACCGGGCACGTCGAAGCCGCGCATCGAGCCGTCGGAGAGCCGCACGTCGATCCGGTAGCCGCCCGGCGCATTCATCTGCTGGCCGACCTGGTTGCCGAGCGCCGCGCCGCCCAGCGCGCCGATCACGGTCGCCGCGCCGCGGCCGCGGCCATGGCCGATCTGGTTGCCGAGCACGCCCCCGACCAGCGCGCCGACCACGGTTCCCGCCACACCCGAAGGGCTGGTCGAGCCGCCGATCGGCCGGATCGCGGCCACGGTGCCGTATTGGGTGCCGTAGGCGGCTTGCGGATAGGCGGGCTGGCCGTAGCCGGGTTGTCCGTAGCCGGGCTGGGCGCCCGACGCCGGTGCCGAAGGTGCGCCATAAGGCGGCGGCGCATAACCGGGCGGCGGGCTCGGCGGCGGATAGGCCTGCCCCTGCCCATCCGCGCCCGGCGGCTGCGCGCCGTAACCGGGAGGCTGGGCACCATAGCCCGACTGCTGCCCGCCGTAACCGGGTTGCCGCGACGGATACGCGGGCTGCCCGCCATAACCGGGCTGGCCATCTTGCTGCCCCTGGTCATAGGCGCCGTCATCGGGCGGCGGCGCGGCATCGGGCGGCGGATAACCGTTCGGCTGTCCATAAGGCGCCTGCTGCGCGCCGCCATAACCCTGGCCGCCATCGGATTGCCGCGTGGCCGGCGGATAGGCCTGCCCGCCGTTTTGCCCATTCGGTTGCGCGTACAACGGATTCGCCTGGCCGCCGTAAGGCGGTTGCGGATAACCCGGCGCGTCGGCGCCGCGCTGCGGATAGGCCGGCTGCGCGGGATTCGCCGGCTGGCCATAGACGGGCGGCTCATTGTCATCGTCCTGGCGATAAGCCGGCGGCGCATAGGCCGACGGATCGCTGCCGTAACCCGGCTGCCCATACGCCGATTGCGCCAGCAGCCACGACCCGTTCGCACCGCCGTCGAGCCCGGCCGCCAGGGCCGATTGCATCGGCAACAAGGCGGCGGCCGCGAGCGGCACGCAGCAGGCGGCACGGATCAGCGCCGGAGCGGGATGCAAGGCGAACACACGCGAGGCGCGGGAAAAACCGGGGAAACGGGAGACACGCGAGGGCATCGTCGTAACGGGCCTCGACGGCCCGCGATCGGGAAAACGGCATGAGTATAGGGAACCCGCGCGCCCGGGTCGGCATGGATTCGGGTAAGCATCTGTAAAGTCTGTTGCGGCCGCGAACGCGACGCGCTCGGGGCTTCGGCATAATGGCGCCACACCGGTCGCGCGGCCGCTGGCGCGCGCGATCGCCCTTCCTCCCTGCCTCGGAGCACGCCGCATGTACCCACCGATCGAACCCTACGCGCACGGCATCCTCGACACCGGCGACGGCCATCGTCTGTACTGGGAGCGCTGCGGCACGCCGGGAGCGAAGCCGGCCGTGTTCCTGCACGGCGGTCCCGGCGCCGGCTGCGGCGAGAATCATCGCCGCCTGTTCGACCCGGCGCGCTACGACGTGCTGCTGTTCGACCAGCGCGGCTGCGGCCGCTCCACGCCGCACGCGAGCCTGGAGAACAACACCACGCAGCACCTGGTGGCCGATATCGAGCGGCTGCGCGAGATGGTCGGCGTCGAGCGCTGGCTGGTGTTCGGCGGCTCCTGGGGCAGCGCGCTGTCGCTCGCCTACGCCGAAACCCATCCCGAACGCGTCAGCGAGCTGGTGGTGCGCGGCATCTTCACGATGCGGCGCGCGGAACTGCTCTGGTACTACCAGGAAGGCGCCTCCTGGCTGTTCCCCGATCTGTGGGAAGCCTTCCTCGCGCCGATCCCCGAAGCCGAGCGCGGCGACCTGATGGCCGCCTACCACCGCCGCCTGACCGGCGACGACGAAGCCGCCAAGCTCGCAGCCGCGCGCGCCTGGAGCGTCTGGGAGGGCCGCACCATCACCCTGCTGCCGAACCCCGCCCTGGCCGCCCACTTCGACGATCCGCACTACGCGCTGGCCTTCGCGCGGATCGAGAACCATTACTTCGTCAATCGCGGCTTCGTCGAGGAAGGCCAGTTGCTGCGCGACGCGCACCGGCTGGCGAAGATTCCCGGCGTGATCGTGCAGGGCCGCTACGACGTCGCGACCCCGGCCCGCACCGCCTGGGACCTGTCGCGCGCCTGGCCGGAAGCGAGCCTGGAAATCGTGCCCGATGCGGGCCACGCCTACGACGAACCGGGCATCCTGCGCGCCCTGCTGGCCGCCACCGACCGCTTCGCGCGAAGCTGACGCAGCGGCCGAACCGCCCCCGGCGCCTCGGCTCGCGTAAAATCGCAGGGTTTTTGTCCGCGCCGTGGCTTTCGCGCATCACGACGCGCCACGCTTTTTTGACCGACGCAGGATGTGGTCAGGATCGAGCGCGTGGCGCCCCCTTCAGCCTTGCCTGCCCGTTGCCGACATCCCGGATATCGGCCCGGTCGGCATCGCGGCTGTTTTTGGTCTGCAAGCATTCAAGCAACAAGAGGTCATGCCGTGCTGGTCGGTGAACGTTTCAATAGCATCACGCATGGAGTCGGCGCGCTGATGTCGATGGCCGGACTGGCCACCCTGGTGACGATGGGCGCGCTCAAGGGCGACCCTTACCGCGTGGTCAGCGCGGCCGTGTACGGCGCGGCGCTGCTGGTGCTGTACGCCGTCTCGACGCTCTATCACAGCGTGCACCAGCCGCGCCTCAAGGCGATCCTGCAGAAATGCGACCACTCGGCGATCTACCTGCTGATCGCCGGCAGCTACACGCCCTTCACGCTGATCACGCTGCGCGGCCCCTGGGGCTGGACGCTGTTCGGCGTGATCTGGGGGCTGGCGCTGTTCGGCATCGTCCAGGAACTCACGCTGGGACGCAGGACGCGCATCATCTCGATGGTGCTCTACGTGCTGATGGGCTGGCTCGGCGTGATCGCGCTGCGCCCGCTGGTGGTGGCGATGTCCTCGGAAGGCGTGGCCTGGCTGCTGGCCGGCGGCGTGCTCTACAGCGCCGGCATCTACTTCTTCATCAACGACGAGCGGATCCGCCACGGCCACGGCATCTGGCATCTGTTCGTGCTGGGCGGCAGCCTCTGCCAGTTCATCAGCGTCGCCGCCTACATCATGTAGCGCCGGCGGCCGGGCGCGCCGCGCTCAGTCCAGCCGCTGCACGCGCAGCAGCGAACAACACCAGGCATAGGTCGATTCGACGTGGGCCAGCATCGCGGCCCGCGCGCGTTCGCCGTCGCGGGCGCGCAGCGCCTGCAGCAGCGGCGCGTGGTCCATCGAGGCGATATTGAGGGGGTGCCGGACGATCGGCAGCGAGTCGTAGATCCGCCCGAAGGCCTCCTGGATCGCCCGCTCCTGTTCGATCAGATGCCGCGAGCCGGTGGTTTCGGCGATCAGCACGTGCAGCCGCGCATCGGCCAGGCGCCGCGCGTCGGTATCGAGGATGTCGTCGACGAAGTCCTGCGCGAGCGCCGCGAGTTGGGCCAGTTGCGCATCCGTGGCACGCAGCGCGGCCAGATGGCAGGCCTCGCCCGAGATCGCGCGCCGCCAGTCGGACAGGCTGCGCAGCTCCCCGGCGCTGAAGCGCGGCTCCAGCGCCATGCTGCGCAAGCGCTCGCGGATCTCGGTCGACACGAAGGTGCCGCCGAAACGCCCGCGCGTGGTGTTGACCAGCCCGAGATCGCGCAGCACGCCGAGCGCCGTGCGCAGCGCCATGCGCGCCACGCCGAAGTGCTGCGCGAGTTCGACCTCGTCGGGCAGCTTGTCGCCGGCCTTCAATTCGCCTGCGCTCAGCGCCGCGAGAATCCGGTCGACGGCCGCCTCGGGCGCGTTCATGCTGCTCGCCGGCTTGCCGAATCTGGCGGGGAGACGCTCGGGCATACCTCGGGATCGATTGAGCTGACAAAAGAATCAACGCGCAGTATGGCATGAGGGCATGCCCGGAAACATCTCCGGGCTGCGTTCGCGTCGCGATTTGCGAAGCCGGGCGCCGCTTCGCGGCGGCGGCCCGGTGCCCCGTCCACCCGGCCCGGCAGCTCAGCGCAGGTCGCTCAACATCTGCTCGGCGAGGAAATCGCAGGGCGGGCGCGCCGACTTCGCGCTGCGCGCCAGCACCACCTCGACGTCCTCCAGCGGCGGCAGGCCCTCGGCCTCGCCCAGCTGCATCAGTTGCGCCGGCACGCTGCAACGCGCCAGCGGCGCGATCGCGAGCCCCGCCTCCACCATGCTGATCACGCCCAGCAGGCTCGGGCTCTCGTAGGACATGCGGTAGCGGATCCCGGCCTGGTTCAGCGCGCCGACCGCCCGCGCCCGCGCCGCGCTGGCGTGCCCGAACACGGCGATCGGCAAGGGCCGCTCCTCCCAGATCGGGCGGTTGTCGGGCAGCGCCGCCCACACCACCGGCTCACGGCGGATGAACTCGGCCGACACGCCGCGCGTGCGCGTCATGCAGGCCAGGTCCACCGTGTTGTCCTTGATCAGCGGCACCAGCGCGCTGCTGGGCAGGCCGATCACGCGGATCTCGACGCGTGGATGCGCGATCGCGAACTTGCGCAGCACCGAAGGCAGCAGCGTGGAGACATAGTCGTCGGGCACGCCGATCGTCACGCGGCCGCGCACCTCGGGCCGCACCACCGAGGCCCAGGCTTCCTCGCGCATCGCCAGCATGCGCCGCCCGTAGTCGACGATCATCCTGCCCTCGTGCGTGATCGACAGCTTGCGCGTGCTGCGCGCGAACAGCGGCTTGCCGAGCGCCTCCTCCAGCGTCCTGATCTGCATGCTGAGCGCCGAGGACGAACGGTGCACGGCTTCGGCCGCGCGCACGAAGGAGCCCGTGTCGGCGATCGCCACCACCATTTCCAGTACATCGAGATCGAGCTGTTTCATATTCGTCAGAAAAGCTGAGTAATTTTTTCAGTTTAATCCGTTTTACGCGTCGAAACGACTGGCCGATACTGGCCTCATCGACACCATGCAAGACAGCAGGGAAGGCGCAAATGGGAACCATGATCGAATTCGTCGCGGTGGGCGGGATGCTGGCGGTCACGCCGGGGCCGAACATGGTCTACGTGATGTCGCGCTCGGTCTCGCAGGGCCCGCGCGCGGGCCTGACCTCGCTGGCCGGCGTGATGCTCGGCTACCTGACCTACATGTTCGGCGCCGCCTTCGGCCTCACCGCGATCTTCCTGACGATTCCCGGCGCGGCGCGGGTGCTGGCGGCGGCCGGCGCGCTCTACCTGCTGTACCTGTCCTGGCAGGCGTTGCGTCCCGGCGGGCGCTCGCCGTTCGAGGTGGATGCGCGACAGGCCGAACGGCCGCACCGCCTGTTCGTGATGGGCGCGGCCACCAGCCTGCTCAATCCGAAGCTCGCCATGCTGTTCCTGTCCCTGCTGCCGCAGTTCATCGATTACCAGGCCGGCGACGTGTTCCGCCAGTCGATGCTGCTCGGCGCCTCGCTGGTGGGCGCCTTCGCGGCGGTCAATGGCGCCGTCGCGATCGGCTCGGGTTCGCTGGCGGGCTTCCTGGCGAAGCGGCCGAACTGGCTGCGGGCGCAGCGCTGGGTGATGGGGCTGATGCTGTTCTCGCTGGCCGCGAAGATGGCGCTCGATATCTGGCGCTAGGCGCCCCGCCGCGCTCGGGCGAAACGACAATCGCTTGAAAAATCCACCGCCTCGCGCGGCGCCACCGCCAGGCACGACGGCGGCATGCCGTTTGCTCTCCTTACCGGTTCCGGCATGTCGATGCCGCAACCGAGCAAGGAGGATGTCATGGCAGGCAAACTGAACGATTGCAGGATCGCGATTCTCGCCGTCGACGGCTTCGAACAGGTCGAGCTGACCGAGCCGCAACGCGCCTTGCAGGCCGAAGGCGCGAAGGTCGAGGTGATTTCGCAGAAAGCGGGCGAGATCCAGGGTTTCAAGCATGTCGACAAGGGCGATCCCACCAGGGTCGACCGCCTGTTCGACGAAGCGCGCGCCGACGACTACGACGCCGTGGTACTGCCGGGCGGCGTGGTCAACGGCGATGCGATCCGGATGATTCCGGCCGCGCGCCGCTTCGTCAGCGAGGCGCATGCCGCCGACAAGCCGATCGCCGTGATCTGCCACGGCGGCTGGCTGCCGGTGTCGGCGGGCATCGTCAAGGGTCACCGGATGACGAGTTGGCCCAGCCTGCAGGACGACATCCGCAACGCGGGCGGCGAATGGGTCGACGAGCGCGTGGTGCACGACGGCAACCTGATCACCAGCCGCAAGCCCGACGATCTCGATGCCTTCGTCTCGACCCTGGTCGAGTGCCTGGTGGCCAGGCGCGGCGGCAAGCAAGGCAACGCGAAACGCCACGCCTGAGCGCCGGCGTACCGGCATGTCTCAAGGCGCCGGGAACAGGTGCTCGCACATGAAGTCGACGAACACGCGCAGCTTGGGCGATAGCTGGCGGCTCGACGGCCACAGGATCGAGAACTGTCCCGGCGCGATCGAATGCGGCTCGAGCACCTCGACGAGCGAGCCGGCGGCCAGCGCGTCGCGCGCCAGGAAGTCGGGCATGAAGCCGATGCCGAAGCCGGCGATCACGGCGCCGCGCAAGGCTTCCATGTTGTTGCAGGTCATCGCGCAGCGCAGGTTCGGCGGCTCGCCGCCGTCGGGCAGCAGGCTCCAGGGCTGCAGCTTGCCGGTGGTCGGGAAGCGGTAGCGCACGCCCTCGTGCGCGGCGAGATCGGCCAGGCCGCGCGGCACGCCCGCACGCGCCAGGTAGCCGGGCGAGGCGCACAGCACGAAGCGAAACGGGCCGAGCCGGCGCGACATCAGGCTCGAATCGCTGAGCTGGCCGCTGCGGATCACCGCGTCGAAGCCGCCCTCCACCACGTCCACCAGCCGGTCGTTGAAGTCGAGATCGAGTTCGATGTCGGGATAGCGCGCGCTGAAGGCCGGCAGCACCGGCAGCAGGAAGCGATAGCCGATCACCGGCAGGCTCACGCGCAGGCGGCCGCGCGGCGTCTGCGCCGAGGCCGAGAGCGTCGCCTCGGCATCGCGCAATTCCTCCAGGATGCGATGGCAGCGCTCGTGGAAATGGCGCCCCTCCTCGGTCAGCGTGACGCGCCGCGTGGTGCGATGGAACAGGCGCACGCCGAGCGAGCGCTCCAGCCTGGCGATGGTCTTGCCGACCGCCGAGGCCGAGATGCCGAGCTTGCGGCCGGCCGCCACGAAGCTCAGGGTTTCCGCCGTGCGCACGAAGGCGACGATGCCGTTCAGATTGTCCATGTCGCTTCGACCCCGATCGCTTGATCACATTGCGGAATATAAATCCCTTATCTGAGGAATCCCAGCCTGTTTTTCGTCGATTGATTCCCGAATATCGTTGGTCGCTCCAGATGCCGGCCATGTCGACCGGCCGGCATCGCCCCTTCCAGGAGCGAACATGCCTTCCCCGACCTCTCCCGATTCCACCCGCCGGCTGCTGGTGCTCGGCGCCGTGTGCATGGCGGCGCTAGCCCTGCCGCTGGCCTTCTCCGGCGGCGCCGTCGCCACGCCGGCGATCGGCCGCGACCTGGGCGGCAGCCCCGCCGCGATCGCCTGGATCACCAATGCCTTCATGCTCAGCTTCGGCAGCCTGCTGATGGCGGCCGGCACGCTGGCCGACCGCTTCGGCCGCCGCCGGCTGTTCGCCTTCGGCGTGGCCGGCTTCACGCTCAGCTCGGCCGCGCTCGGCTTCGCGCCCTCGATCCTGGCGGTCGACCTGCTGCGCGCAGCGCAGGGCGTGGCCGCCGCCGCGGCGCTGGCCGGCGGCACCGCCGCGCTGGCCCAGGAATTCGACGGCCATGCCCGCACGCGCGCCTTCAGCGCGCTGGGCACCACCTTCGGGATCGGCCTCGCGTTCGGGCCGGTGATCGCCGGCGCGCTGATCGAACGTTTCGGCTGGCGCGCGATCTTCGCCAGCGGCGCGTTCGCCGGCGCGCTGGCGCTGGGCTTCGGCGTGCCGCGCATGCGCGAATCGCGCGACCCGCAGGCGCGCAGGCTCGACCTGGGCGGCACGCTGAGCTTCACGGCCGCGCTCGGCGCCTTCACCTGCGGCGTGATCGAGGCGCCCTCGCTAGGCTGGACCTCGCCCGCCGTGGTCTCGCTGCTGGCGGGCTTCGTGGGGTTCGCGCTGCTGTTCGTGCTGATCGAAACGCGCAGCGAGCGGCCCATGCTCGACCTGACGCTGTTCCGCTACCCGCGCTTCGTCGGCGTGCAGTTGCTGCCGATCGCCACCTGCTACTGCTACATCGTGCTGCTGGTGCTGCTGCCGCTGCGCTTCATCGGCGTGGACGGCCACGACGAGATCCACGCGGCCTGGCTGATGCTGGCGATCTCGGCGCCGATGCTGGTGGTGCCCTTCGTCGCCGCGACGCTGACGCGCTGGATGTCGGCCGGCACCATCTCGGGGATCGGCCTGGCGCTTGCCGCGCTGGGCCTGCACCTGCTGAACGGCGCGCTGCGCGAGGGCGCCGCCGACAGCGCCGTGCTGCTGCCGATGCTGGTGATCGGCGCCGGCGCGGGGCTGCCATGGGGCTTGATGGATGGGCTGTCGGTCGGCGTGGTGCCGAAATCGCGCGCAGGCATGGCGGCCGGCATCTTCAGCACCACGCGCGTGGCCGGCGAAGGGATCGCGCTGGCGATCTCGGGCGCCGTGCTGGCCGCGTTCGCCCAGCGTGACCTGCTGAGCGCGATGCCGGCTGCGCCTTCCGCCGTGGCCGACGCGGCCGCGCGGCTGGCCACCGGCGATCTCGCGCAGGCGGCCTTGCGGCTGCCGGACGTCGGCGCGGCGGGCCTGCGTGCCGCGTATCACGCCGCGTTCGCGCACCTGCTCGACGGGCTCACGACGATCACCCTGCTCTGCGCGCTGGCCGCCTTCGCGTTCCTGAGCCGGGTGCACGTGGCGGAGGACGCGGCCGAGGTCGCGACCGAAGTCGCGCCGCCCGAATGCCGCGCCGGGCACGCCGCCGAACCCGGCGATGCCGCCAGGCCCCTGGCCGACGCGGGCCAGTCCCGGGCCTGATGTCATTTGAACGGACGAAATGCGGCCCGCTTGGCAAGGGCTGCGTTTTTTCTTATGATGTGCACTTGCATCCAGAGTCGGGTTCCCCGACGCCAACCTGCCTACCCGGGCAAGGTGGACGCCACCAGGCGATGCGGCCGATAGTCGGCAACGAAGCGGGAGCGGCCCAGCCGGCACCGGTTCGAATTCAGTCAGTCACCGGAGCTTGCATGCAGCAGAATCCTCGCCTTTCCCCCCTTGCCGACCTGATCGCCGATTCCTCGCCGTGTCTGCCGGGCTCCCGCCTGATCCACCTGTTCCAGATCGTTTCCTCCGCCAGCCAGGATGCCGTCGCGCGCGTTTCCAGCTTCCTTTCGGAACAAGGCGCGCCGCTTGGTGAACCGCGCGTGTCGCGCTGTCGCGAACTGCTGACCCAGACCATCGTGCTCGACGGCATCGGCGAGCGCCGCGCGCGGCTGCTGCGCGAGCAGTTGCTGGCGCTCGACGGCGTGCTGCGGATCCGCCTCGAGCACCGTTTCGTGCGCGCGGATGCGGGCGACGACGCGCCGGACTACGACGACTGCCGCCCGGCCTGCACGGCGGCCTGAGGCATCACGCGCCCGAACGCGCCCCGCCCGCGGCCCTCGATTTCGTACTTCGACGATCGTGTTTCGGATCCGTCCGACATCCGCTGCCGCCGGATTTCCGTAAAGTCACGAACATCAGGACATCACCAACCGGCCGCAAGATAGGGCGGACGCACGAACTCGTAACGTGCCGAGTTGCTGGCGTAAGCAGCATCCCATTGCGACCAGCCCCGCTTCGAGATATCGAGCGGGGCTGGTTTTTCGATCCGGTCACGGTTCGGCGTCACCCGGCGCGCACGCGCCGGGCACCGATCACTGAATGGCGATTCAGAAGTTGTAGGCGTAGACGGCAGCCGATTTGCAGGTTTTTCCGGCATTCGACGTGTCATCACACGGCGCCGCCACGTACATGATCGTCGCCTTGCCGCGTCGATTGATATCGACATTGACCTGGATGCCGGAAGTGGAAACACCTTCCGCAATCACCGTCCTGCTGCCCCACCCGGCACCGAAGCCGAAATGCGCATAGCTCAATTGGTCTTTCGCATCGGGAGTCTGGTACTTGGACTTGGTGGCGGCGACAAACACGGCGTCACCGCCGGCACTCATCGCCACGGCGGAACTCCACACATTCATGTCGTCCGCAATGCCGAGACTCGATTTCAAATCGGCGGGGCGACTCCATGCGGCGCCAGCCAGGGACTGACTCCACCAGTAATGCGTGCCGCTGTCGTTCGAACTCGCCCATATCGCCAAGGCGTTCCCGGAATCATCCATCAGCAGCTTCGCGCCGGACAAGGCGCCATTATTTCCCTCCGGAGTCACATCCAGCACGTCGGTCTGCGCCTGAAAGCTCGGCAACTCGCTCAGGCGCGTCGCCATGAGCCGACATTTACCGGCGGAGGTCACATCCCCCCAAAGGACAGTCGCCTTGAACTTGCCTGACGCTTTCGCTTGCAGAAGACTGGATCCGCATATCGAGGAATACGTGGGCGAGCTACCCGCGGCGTTCAACGTGCTGACCTGGATATTGCTGGCGGGGACCGTATAGCGCGGCGGCGTCTCGAGCATCGCACCGAGTATCGACGACGTGAAATTGCCCGGCTGCGCCGTTTCCTGCCAGAAAAGATAACCCGTGCCGGTGTTGCCAGCGGAATTCCTGGGCGGTTTCGCGTAGACGGTATTGAAAACCGACGTGCCCCCTGACGGCATGGGGCTTCCCGTCGGCGACATCGGCACCGTCTGAACCCCGGTCGTCTTCGCACCGTCCGGACTCAGCCGGAACAACTCGGCGGGTACCGCGCGATTCTGTGAACTGGAGCCGAGGAGATCGTAGCCGCGAACGGAAATCAATGCCGTGCCATCGTCGTCGACCGTGAGATCCGAAGCACCTGGATCGTTTGCAGCGAGTTGTCGCGTCAGCGGAACCGGCGCGGACCATCCGACCGATGGCGTATAAAAATACGCGGCATAAGGATAATCGCCGTCATGGACGCGAGCTTTCATGACAAGCAGGACGCGCCGCCCGGCGGAATTCGCTCGCAGCGCATAAGGGAATCCATCGTCCACCCCGCTTGCCAGCTTTTCCGCAGTCGACCATTGCCCGTCGGCACCGGCAACCGCGGTCATCAGCCTGTCTGCGAAACCATCCCGCCAGGAAGCAAGGGCAATACCGTTGTCATCAAGGGTGACCTGCAGCTTGATGGGAAAGGCAACGAAAGTGCCGTCGGCTTTCAGCCCTTCGTCCCAGACGCGTTGGGTTCCCGCTGCCTGGATGAATCTCGTGGCCCCCGTGGTATTACTGTCTCCCGCTCCAGCATCCTTGGCGCCGCCGGTCGCACCGCCATTTGAATCGCCTCCACCGCCGCACCCCGCGAATGCCACGACGCAGCACACTGCAAGCAGATTTTTCTTTTTCATATTAATTGGGCTTTGATTGAATTGTTATAACGACGAACTACCGAAGATGCTCGAACATCTCGCCCCGCTATCGCCTGCCGTAACGTATCGCCGACACAACTCCCCATGCCTTGCGCGAATCGATTCAGCCGAGCATGGCTATCGGGCCGAGGCATTCTAGGCGTCGCCCAAATATTACGCAATATTTCCGTAAGCAAGGAAACAATGCAGACGTAATCCGAGGGTCGTGTCGGGCATTGAGGCCGTTTATGAAAATATTCCCGTTTTCGCCGGCACTCTCGGTGGCGTGGTGTCGGAGTCGCATGTCGTCATGGGCGCGGCGGCGCGTCTTTCATCACGACCACCGAACGGTTCAACCGAAATGATGCGACTGCCATATCGAGGCCCTGATACCTAATCGCGCGCACCCAACCCGGCTGAAAAATTAGAAATCCGGATTGCATCGGGATGCAAACTTCTTCCGGTACGATACGCGCTTTGCCAGAAGGCATCCGACCCAGCCGCGCGACCTTGCGTTGCGCCCCGTGCCTTCGCGGATCGCCCTCTTTCGTTACGCCGCCATGTCCATCCCGACCGCGCTTATCGGCATCGCGAGTTTGTCCTGCCTGATGAGCGTCGCCGTTCTCGGCTCGCTGTTCCATGCCCAGATACCGGGAATCCGCCATTGGTGCCTGGCCAGCGGCGTGCTGGCGGCGGTCACCGCGCTGCTCCTGCTGTTCCAGCGCTCGCCGAGCATCATCCTGGGCGCGAGCGCCTTGCTGGTGGTGGCCTCGCTGTCCGCGCTCCAGGGTTTCCGGCGCTTCTTTCACCTGCGTGCCTCCTTGAGCGGCGAATACCTCGCGGTCGGCGCGATCCTGGCCGGGCTGGTCTACTGGACCTACCTCTCGCCCGACATCGATGCCCGGGTCGTGATCATCTCGGCCTTCCTCGGTTATGTGCGCTTCGTCATCGCCTGGCTGGTGCAACGGCATCGGCCGGTGGGCCGGCCGCGATACGGCTATTACTTCGTCTCGGGTGTCGCGCTGCTGGGGGCCTTCGTCCATGTGATCCGATGTGCCGTCTATGGGCTGGGCCTGGCGCACGAAACCGATTTCCTGGAAGCGACGCCCGTCAACGTGGCGTTTCTCGGCATGGCCACCCTGACCTTGCCCTGCCTGTCGGTCGGCATGGTGATGCTGGCCCACGATCGACTGGCCGAGCGCATGGAACGCCTGGCCACCATCGACGACCTGACAGGCGTGTTCGGGCGGCGCGCCTTCATCGCGCGCGCCGAGGCGCTGCTGGGTTCGGCCAGGGGAGCGAAGTCGCCGTTGTCGATCGCGCTGCTCGACATCGACAACTTCAAGGGCATCAACGATCGCCATGGGCATGCGGCCGGCGACCAGGCGCTCGCCAACGTCGCCGCGACGATCTCGCGGGAAATCCGGCAAGCCGATGTGCTGGGCCGCGTCGGCGGCGAGGAATTCGCGCTGCTGCTGCCGCGCACCGGCAAGGAGGACGCGCTGCGCCTGGTCGATCGCCTGCGCGCGATCGTGGCGAGCTCGGTTTCCGAAGGGCCGGCCGCATGCGTGGCCTGCACCCTCAGCGCCGGCGTCGACGAGTTCCGCGCCTGCGATACCCTGGCCGCGGCGATGGCGAGAGCCGACGCGGCGCTCTATGCCGCCAAGGCGAAAGGCCGGAACTGCGTGGTGCTGGCGGGGGCGGTGCAGGGCCGGTGGATCGAGCCGGTGGAAACGGCCGTCCTGAATCGCTGCTGAAACGAGGCACCGAGCCCGGTCGGGACACCGTCATCCGATCCGGAAGCCTCGGCCCTAGCCCCGCTTGCGCAAGGGCTCGAGCATGTCCTTCAAGCCGTTATGGTCGATCTCGTGCATCAGCGCGAGCAGCCGGCCGACCTCCCCGCGCGGGAAGCCCTCCCGGGCCATCCAGTTCAGGTAATGCCCGGGCAGGTCGGCGATCACCCTGCCCTTGTACTTGCCGAAGGGCATCACGAAGCTGACCAGGCGTTCGAGCTCGCTCGCGTCCATGGGCGGCGCGTCAGGCTTCCTTCAGCCAGGGCATCTCCACCGGCGACACCACCAGTTGCCGGCCCTCGCGCTTCAGATCGAAGATGAAGCCCACCAGGATCATCGAATCGGCATAGGGGATCGGAAACACCTGCGGATTGTCGGGCGCGAGCAGCGGATGCGCCGGCTTGTCCGCCGTCTGCGCGGCATTCTCGCGGATGCTCTCCAGTTCGTCGGCCATCGCCTGGCCGCTGTCCTTCAGCACGCGGCTACGCAGGTCGCCGAAGGGTTCGATGCGTGCCGCATCCTCGTGGTACTCCGGCACTTCGTAAAGGAACCAGGACATGGGCGTCTCCCGAGAAAAAGGCTGCCATTCTAACGCCTGCCGCGCCGCCCTCCCGACAATCCGTCGAATCCTCGCCCCGCCCGACTAGCCGGCTCGCGGCCCCGCAGCCGACGGAGCCAGCCGCACCTGGTCGCGGCCGGCATGCTTGGCGGCGTAAAGCGCCGCGTCCGCCGCGCCGATCAAGGCTTCCGGCGTGGCCAGCCCCTCGCGCGCGGCCACCCCGACGCTGATGGTCACGCCGACGCGCCGGTCCTCGATCGAAAAGCGCAGGTTCCCGACCGCCTCGCGCAGCTTGCCGGCGGTTCGCATCGCATCGTCGGCGCTCGCCTGCGGCAGCAGCACGGCGAATTCCTCGCCGCCGAAGCGGCCGAGCAGGTCGAAGCCCTGCAACTGCGAAGCCAGGCATTGCGCGACATGGCACAGGCAGGCGTCGCCGGCCAGGTGCCCGTGGCGATCATTGAAGGCCTTGAAGCGGTCGATATCGATCAGCAGCAGCGCGCCGGCCGGGCCGGGCGCCGTCACCAGTTCGGAGAGCGCCGCGTCGAGCCGCCGCCGATTGGCGACGCCGGTCAGCGGATCGGTATAGGACAGCCCCGCCAGCGTCAGGTTTTCCGCCGCGAGGCGCTCGTTGCGCAGGCGATCGAGCAGTTGATGCAGGTAGATGCGCCGCGAGGCGCGCTCGAAGGCGTGCCCGCCGACCAGGGCCGGCAGCAGCAGCGTGTTCATGAAGCCGATCAGGAACATGGCGTCGTCGTGGCCGATTTCCGGGCGGACGAACAGGCTCAGCGCATACACGCCGAGATTGGCCAGGAAAAACGCCACGGCCTGGTGAAAGCGCAGGCGGATGAAGATCAGCACGAAACTGGCGGGCGGAATCGCCAGCAGGAAATCGCGCAGCGTGGCGGGCGTCGGCTTGGCGGCGACGATCAGGATCGCGGCGACGCTGCAGATCAGGCAGCAGGCCAGCAGCGCGAGCTCGCGCATCCGCACGGCGACGCGCTCGCGAAGGCAGGTCTGGATGATCGCGGCGACCAGCAGGCTGGAGCCCGCCAGTTGCACCGCGACGCCCTTCCAGTCCGGATCCGGGATGACGATCAGGTTCAGCAGCACGCCCAGGCAGAAATAGCCGGACACGCCCCAGATCGCGATGAAGCGCAGCTCGCGCAGCCGCTCGGCGGCGATGTCCCGCCAGTAGCGGGCCTCGAGCGGGCCGGCGAAGGCGAGGCGAAAACCCGAGCGGCGCAGCTCCGATTCGGCCAGCGCCTTCAGCGAGGGCGCCTGCTCCTCGGACGCGGCACCGGCATGCTCGATTCGATTCACCACCCGATTCACCACCCTATATGCCGGCCGTCGACGAAATCCCGGCAACCTGTCGCGATCTTCGGCCTCGCGATCCGCCATGGCTCGCTCGGAGCGCCTCGCAGGATACAGGGATGGGCGCCGCGCGCAAGCACGGCATGGCGGCAGCGGCGCCCCGCCCCTTCACGCCAGCGCGAGTCCGTCGGCGATCCTGAACACCGAAACCGAACGATTCAGGTTCGCCACCTGCTCGTCGAGCGAACTCGCCGCGGCGGCGGCCTGCTCGACCAGCGCCGCGTTCTGCTGGGTGACCGTGTCGATCTGCACCACCGCGCGGCTGACCTCGTCGATGCCGCGGCGCTGCGCATCGGAGGCGCTGGCGATGTCGTCCACCAGGGTGGCGACGCGGCGGATCGCCAGGCGCACCTGCTCGGTGGCGCGGCCGGCTTCCTCGGCCTGCTTCGAGCCGGCCTGGATCGTCGCCGTCGAGCGGTCGATCAGTTGCTTGATCTCGCGCGCCGCGTCGGCCGAGCGATGCGCGAGGCTGCGTACCTCGGTGGCCACCACGCTGAAGCCGCGTCCCTGCTCGCCGGCCCGCGCCGCCTCGACGGCCGCGTTCAGCGAGAGGATGTTGGTCTGGAAGGCGATGCTGTCGATCAGCGAGGTGATCTCGGCGATGCGCGTCGAATTCGCGGCGATCTGGTTCATCGTGCCGACCAGCCGCTCCACCGCCTGCGAACCCTCGTCGGAGATCTGCGTGGTGCTGCCGGCCAGCGACCGGGCGGCATGCGCGTCGTCGACGTTGCGGCGCACCGTGTCGCCGAGCTCGGTCATGCTGCTGGCGGTCTGCTGCAGCGAGGCGGCCTGCTCCTCGGTGCGCGAGGACAGGTCGAGGTTGCCGGCGGCGATCTGCCGCGAGGCCACGCCCACCGTGTCGCTCGAGGCGCGCACCGCCGACACCACCGTCATCATGCGTTCGAGCAGCTGGTTGATCGCCTCGGCGGTAAGGCCGACCTCGTCGCGGCGCTCCACGCGCAGGCGCAGCGACAGGTCGAGCGTGCGGCCGACCGCGTCGAGCGTCTCGCGCAGGCGGCCCAGCCCGAGGCTGACCACGCGGTAGAGCTTCGCGCCGAGCAGGCCGGTGGCCAGCAGCGCCAGGCCGACCACGCCCAGCATCAGCACCCGCGCGACGCGATAGGCGCCGGCGTTCTCGTCGCGCACCTGGTCCACATGCCCGAGCACCGCCTCGACATGGCCCTGCAGGGCCTGGTTCAGCGTCAGCGCCACGTCGTGCACGGCGCCGCCGTCGTGCAGCATCGCCAGCGCGCCGTCGCGATCGCCGCCCTCGATGCGCTGGAAGAAGATCGCGCGCTGGGCCCGGTAGGCGGCCATGCTGGCGCGATCCGCCGCCAGCAGCGAGCGGTCGCGCGCGTCCGTCATGTCGTGCGCCTCGTAGTCGGCCAGCGCCGCGTCGAAGCCGCGATCGGCCGCCTCGACCTCGCGCCGGCTGGCGGCCCGGCTCGCCTCGTCGATGCCGTCCACCACGTAGCGGTACACGGCGAAGCGCATCGCCGCCACCTGGTCGCGCGCCAGCGACACCTGCTTCAGGCCGGGAATGGTACGCGTCTCGAGCCCGTCGATGCGCTGGTAGGAAGCATGCAGCTGGTAGAGCCCATAGCCCCCCACCAGGGCCAGCGCGCAGAGCGCCACGCCGAGGGTGAGGATCAGGCGGCGAACGATGGTCATGTCGAACCCTTTACCTTGAGAGAGCAAGCCAATTGAGGGAAACGCGCGGCGCGCACCGCTTACGCGGTGGCGGCGAGCCGGCCGGTCCATGCCTCGATCCAGGCGCCCAGGTCGCCGCCGGCCAGCGGGCGCCCGATGCCGTATCCCTGGGCCAGGTCGCAGCCCAGCGCGCGCAGCCGGCCCAGCGTCGGCTCGTCCTCCACGCCCTCGGCCACCACCTGCAGGCCCATGTCGTGGGCCAGCGCGATGGTCGAGCGCACGATGAAGGCGTCGTCGGCGTCGCGCGTCATGCCGATCACGAACGAACGATCGATCTTCAGCTCGCTGACCGGCATGCGCTTCAGGTTGGCCAGCGACGAATATCCGGTGCCGAAATCGTCGATCGACATGCGGATGCCGAGCCCGCGCAGGCGTTCGAGCGTGTCGAGCGCGCGCGCCGGATCGTCCATCAGCGCGCTCTCGGTGATCTCGATCCACAGCCGCCCCGGCTCGACCCGGTGCTCGCGCAGCAGCGCGCCCAGCCAGTCGCAGGCGGCCGGATCGGCCAGATCGCGCGCGGAGAAATTGATCGAGACGTCGATCTCGAGCCCCTGCGCCTGCCAGCGCGCGCATTGCGCGATCGCCTCGGCGGCGATCCAGCGCGAGATCGAGCGGATGAAGCCGGTCTGCTCGGCGAAGGGGATGAATTCGTCGGGCGGCACCAGGCCGCGCTCGGGATGCCGCCAGCGCACCAGCGCCTCGACGTGCCGCATGCCGCCGCTGGCGAGATGGATCTTCGGCTGGTAGACCAGCATCAGCTCGTGGTTCTCGATGGCGCGCCGCAGCTCGCCCATCAGCGACAGGCGCTCGAGGTCGCGGCGCTCGGCGCCGTGCTCGTACACGGCCACGCCGGCATTGGCCTGCTTGGCGGCGTACATCGCGGTATCGGCGCGGCGCAGCAGGGTGTGCATGTCGGCGCCGTCCTCCGGGAAGCAGACGATGCCGATGCTCGCGCCCACGTCGAGCGGCTGGCCCTCGATCAGCAGCGGCGCCTCCAGCGCCGCCACCAGCATCGCGGCGCAATCGCGCGCGGCGCGCCGGTCGCCGCCGCGCAGCAGGATCGCGAATTCGTCGCCGCCGAGCCGCGCCGCGGCCGCGCCCGAGCCGGCCAGGCTGCCGGCCAGGCGCTTGCCGACCTCGTTCAGCAGCCGATCGCCGACATGGTGGCCGAGCGTGTCGTTCACGTCCTTGAAGCGGTCCAGGTCCATCAGCATCATCGCGAACGGCGCGGCGTTCGCGCCTGCCTCGCCCGCCACGTCGATCTCGCGCTGCAGCCATTCGTTGAAGGACACGCGGTTCGGCAGCCCGGTCAGGGGGTCGACATAGGCCAGCTCGGTGATGCGCGCCTCGCGTCGCGCGATGTCGTCGCGCATGCGCCGGAACGCGGCGGCCAGCTCGCCGGTCTCGTCGCGGCTGGCGATCTCGATCGAGGCGCCGTAGTCGCCGCGGCCGACCCGCTCGGCAAAGCGCGTCAGTTCGCCGAAATGGCGCGTCACGCCCCGCGCCAGCAAGGCCGCGCCGGCGATCGAGATGGCGATGCCGCCCAGCGTGAGCAGCAGCAGCGTGGAGCGCAGCGCGCGGAACGGCGCGGCGGCCTCGTCAAGCGAATTCTGCAGCACCGCCACCACCGGCGCCGGCCCGTGCGCGAGCCACAGGATGCGCGAAACGTAGCGGCCCACGCGCGGCTGCCCGCCGCGCGCGTCGTGCGACACCAGGTCGGCGGCGGCCGCCTGCAACGAAGCGCGGCCCGACGCGGCCAGCGAGCTGGCGAGCACCTGCCAGCGATGGCCGGCGCCGCGCACCAGGAAGGAGATATCGAGGCCGGCCACGCCGTGCATGTCGAGCGCGAGCCGGTCGTCGATCGCGAAGCCCATCACCATCCAGGCCACCGTGAGCGGCGTCCTGACCGGCACGCTGACCAGTTCGTAGGGCCGGCCGTCGAGCACGCCGATCAGCGAGCCGGTGCCGCGCGGCGCGCCGCCGACCAGCTCCGGATAGGGGAAGCGCCGGCCGACCAGTTCGGCCGGCGGCGCGCTGGCCACCACCTGCCCGTCCAGCCCGACCAGCAGCGAGATGCCGGCGCCCAGCCGCTCGCGCTGGTTCTGCAGGGCCGAGCGCACGGTGGTGGTGTCGTGCAGCGCGACCGCCTCGCGAAAGCCGAAATCGGCGGCGGCGATCGCGGCCGCCTGGGACAGCTTGCCGGCTTCGGATTGCAGGGCGTTGTGGAACAGGCGGTCGCCCACCACCAGCTGGGCGTTGACCTGGTCGAGCGCGGTGCGATCGAGCGCATCGCCGGTGGCCAGTTGCACGCCGGCCTGGACGATCAGGATCATCAGCACGAAGACCAGCGCGATCTTCGAGCGCAGCTTGCGCAGGGGCACGGCGGCTCTCCTCATGGCGGGGCGCGTCAGCGCGGGCCCAGTGACAGGGAGAAGCGCAGCGGGCCGGCCGCCGGCACGCGGATCGTCTGCTCGGCGCGCGCCTGCTGGTCGCGCTGGCGATGATCCCAGGCAAGCACGCGGTAGCTGCCGCGCGGCAGCTCGGGCAGCCGTGCCAGGCCTTGCGCGTCGGTCCTGGCGAAGTAAGGGGTGTCGACCACCAGCACGTAGGCGAGCATGGTGTCGTGGATGTTGCAGCCGATCACCTCCAGCCCCGCCCGGCTCATCACCACCGGGCGCGAGGCGCCGCGATAGAGCTTCAGCTCGAAGCTGCGCGGCGGGGAGAACGAGTAGACGTCGTGGGCGATGTCGTCGTGGTTGGGGAAGTCGACCGAGGCGCCCTTCTGCACCACCGTGACCAGCGGCATGAACATTCGATCCTGCTGCACGATCGCGGCCGGCGCCGGCTTCACGCGCGGCATGGCGCCGTCGGTGCGGATCGCGTAGACCACCGCGTCCTGCAGCGGCGCGCCCTGCCGATCCTGTACCCGGACTTCCAGGGCCGAGGCGCGGCTCGCGCCCAGGCAAAGGGCGAGCGCGGCCGCCAAGCCGACGATCCCCGTCTTCCGATCAAATGCCGCCATCGTGTTCGCGTGTGCCCGTGAGCCCGGCGCTGGTCTCCCGATGGGACGCCGGACTGGATTTCGAATAGGTCTGCGAGGGAGATAACGGTTCAGGCGCGCGAATATTCAATCCGTATCGATTGAATTAAGCAATCACGGCGATCCGGCGATGGACGGCGATGGACGGCGATGGACGGCAAAAGACTGCGACGACGCGCGCCGCCGCCGGGTGGCCCGGGGCAAGCCTGGAAAACGATACGGCCGGGAACCTCCCGGCCGGTCATGGGCTGCCGGATCGCCAGCCGTCGCGCCGTGCCGGCCCGGCCGCGATTCCTCGGTCACGCCGGACGCGGCTCGGCGTCCTCGATCGGCTCGACCGTCACGCCCACCGTCAGCACCTGGTCGGCGCCGCCGCCGCGGATCACGCCGCGCAATGGCGTGACGTCGGCATAGTCGCGGCCCACCGACAGCATCACGTAGTCGTTGCCGGGGGCGCGATCGTTGGTCGGATCGAGCTGGAGCCAGCCGCCGTCCTCGGGACAGGCCGGATCGTAGACCTCGACCCAGGCATGCGAGGCGTCCGCGCCGATCAGGCGCGGCTGGCCCGGCGGCGGCTGGGTCAGCAGGTAGCCGCTGACGTAACGCGCGGCCAGGCCCAGCGAGCGCATCGCGCCGATCATCACATGCGCGAAGTCCTGGCAGACGCCCTTGCGCAAGGCCAGCGCGTCGAGCGCCGAGGTGTTCACGTCGGTGCTGTTCGGCGTGTAGGCGAAATCGGCATGAATGCGCCGCATCAATTCCCAGGCCGCCTGCACCAGCAGCCGCCCCGGCACGAAGCTCCTGGCCGCGTAGGCGGCCAGCTCGGGATGGCTGGCCACGTGCCGCGACGGAAACACGAACTCGCTGGCGGCGTCGTAGGGCTGGCCGGCCTGGTAGCTGAGCCGGTCGCGCACGGCCTCCCAGGCGCTGGCGGTGCCCGGCGCGGGCATCGCGACCGCGGGCGGCGGCTCGCCGCGCTTGCCGGCCGAGCGCTTGGGCGGGCTCACGCGCACCACGCTGCGACTGCGCACGAACAGCTCCTCGTGCGGCTGGTTGAGGGCGAACGAGGTGCGCTGGTTGCCGAAGGCGTCGATCTCGACGCCCACGCCTTCCGGCAGGGGCTCGATGTGGAGCGAGAAATCGAGCAGTTGCTGGCGCGGCAGGTCGAGCGGCTTGAGCCGCGCCTGGTGCTGGGCCGATTCGACCCGCGCGGCGTAGCGGTAGCGCGTATCGTGCGTGACGCGCAGCGTG
>NZ_VWWC01000110.1:0-25183 GCF_011753175.1 Burkholderia sp. Cy-637
CTCGGCCAGCCGCGGCTCGCGCCGCGCCGCCTGGGCCAGCAGCTCGGCCGCCAGCGCGCCGATGTCGGCCGGCCGCTCGCGCAGCGGCGGCAGGGCGATGTTGAGGATGTTGAGGCGGTAGTAGAGATCGGCGCGGAAGCTGCCTGCCTCCACCGCCTCGAGCAGGGAGCGATGGGTGGCCGCCACGATCCGCACGTCGATGCGGAGCGGCTCGGTCGACCCGAGCCGCACCACCTCGCGCTCCTGCAGCACGCGCAGCAGGCGGCTCTGCAGCGACAGCGGCATCTCGCCGATCTCGTCGAGGAACAGCGTGCCGCGATGCGCGGCCTCGAACAGCCCGGCCTTGCCGCCGCGCCTGGCGCCCGTGAAGGCGCCTTCGTCATAGCCGAACAGCTCGCTCTCGAGCAGCGCCTCGGGGAAGGCGCCGCAGTTGGTCGCCACGAACGGGAACTTGCGGCGCGCGCTCAGCGCATGCAGGCTCTGCGCGATCATCTCCTTGCCGGTGCCGCTCTCGCCGAGGATCAGCACGGTCGCGTCGGATTTGGCGTAACGCTGCGCGAGCTCGCGCACGCGCGCCATCGGCGCCGATGCGCCGATCACGTCGTCCAGCCGGTAGCGCGCCGCGAAGCGCTGCGCATGCGGCTGCGAGCGCAAGGTGCGGTCGAGTCGCTCGACCGCGCGCGATTCCTGGAAGGTCAGCACGCTGCCGGTGGCCGCGCCGCTGGCTTCCAGCGGCCCGCGATGGACCACGTAGCGCACCCCGCGCACGGTAGCCAGCGTGTCGCCCTCGTCGGCGGCGCGCAGCGCGGCCAGCTCGGGCGTCAGCTCGTCGAGCGCGCGGCCCACCGCGGCCTGCGCGTCGACGCCGAGCGCCAGCGCGAGCCGCTCGTTGATCGCCTCCACGCGGCCGCCCGCGTCGAGCGCCACCACGCCGTCGCGCAGGTGGCGCAGCAGGTTGTCGAGGCGCTGGCGGCGCAGCGCCTCGGCGTGCGTGGCGTGGGCGACTTCGAGCGCGGTCTCGACCGCCGCGCGCACCGAGGCCTGCGAATACAGAAACACCGCGTTCATGCCGGCGCTGCTGGCCAGGTCGGTCACCAGCCCCGGCCCGACCACGGTCTCGATGCCGCGGTCGCGCAGCTCGCGCACGCGCGCCTCGGCCTCCTGGCTCGACTGGTAGGTGGCGAACACCAGGTCCAGCCCGAAGGCGGCCGCGAAGCGGCGCAGCTCGGCCGGCGTGTCGCCGTAGCTGACCAGCGCCACCGGCGAGGCCGCGTCGCGTCGCGCGCGGGCCAGCGCGTGCAGCAGGTCGTAGCCGGTCGGCGCGACCAGCACCACCGGCACCTCGACGTGGGTCTTCAGGTACATGCCGTTCGAGCCGGCCGCCACGATCGCGTCGGGCCGCTCGGCGCCGGCCGTGGCCAGCGCGGCGATCGCCTCGTCGTAGCCGCGCGTGATGATGCGCAGGTCGGCGCGCTCCTCGTATTCGTCGGCGAGATCGCGGAACAGCGCACGCAGGCGGCTGATGCCGACCGCCCAGATGCGGGGCCTGAGGGACGGAACGGAGGAGGGCGTCATGACGGGATTCGGGCTGGATGCAGGCTGGCGGGATCGACGCATTATCGCAGTCGAATTTCAAATGTGGAATCGAATGTTTCCATAATGAAACGAGTTGACGCCGCCGCCGAATCGCGTTTCGATTGCGAATCAGCAGCTTAGCGGCGCCCGACGCGACTGGCCCGGTCCTTGCAATATCCAGCGCGGCAACGATCAATCGTCAGGAGGCAGTCGATGGGCAATTCCCAACTTTCCAGCGCCGGCGCGCGCTTTCGCGCGGCCGTGGCGGCCGAGTCGCCGCTGCAGGTGGTCGGCGCGATCACCGCTTACGCGGCCAAGATGGCCGAGGCGAGCGGTTTCAAGGCGGTCTACCTGTCGGGCGGCGGGGTGGCCGCCAATTCGCTCGGCATCCCCGATCTCGGCATCAGCACCATGGACGACGTGCTGATCGACGCGAACCGCATCACCAACGCCACCCAGCTGCCGCTGCTGGTCGACATCGACACCGGCTGGGGCGGCGCCTTCAACATCGCGCGCACCATCCGCTCCTTCATCAAGGCGGGCGTGGCGGCGGTGCACCTGGAGGACCAGGTCGGGCAGAAGCGCTGCGGGCATCGTCCGGGCAAGGAATGCGTGCCGATCGACGAGATGGTGGACCGCATCAAGGCCGCCGTCGACGCGCGCACCGACGACCAGTTCGTGATCATGGCGCGCACCGACGCGGCCGCCGCCGAGGGCCTGGACGCGGCGATCGAGCGCGCGGTGGCCTATGTCGAGGCCGGCGCCGACATGATCTTCCCCGAGGCGATGAAGACGCTGGACGACTTCAAGCGCGTCAAGCAAGCGGTCCAGGTGCCGATCCTGGCGAACTTGACCGAATTCGGCTCGACGCCGATGTTCACCACCGAGGAACTGAAGGGCGTGAACGTCGATATCGCGCTCTACTGCTGCGGCGCGTATCGTGCGATGAACAAGGCGGCGCTGAACTTCTACGAGACGGTGCGCCGCGACGGCACGCAGAAGGCCGCCGTGCCGACCATGCAGACGCGCGCCGAGCTGTACGAATTCCTCGGCTATCACGCCTACGAGGACAAGCTCGACGAGCTGTTCAGCCAGGGCAAGCGCTGAACCGGCCCAAACCGATAACCAGACCATCAGGAGAGCATCACGATGAGCGAGACGAAAGACGCGGCCCCGGCCGCAGCGGGCGGCTTCAAGCCGAAGAAGTCGGTGGCGCTGTCGGGCGTGGCGGCGGGCAATACCGCGCTGTGCACGGTGGGCCGCACCGGCAACGACCTGCACTATCGCGGCTACGACATCCTCGACGTCGCGGAAACCTGCGAGTTCGAGGAAATCGCCTACCTGCTGGTGCACGAGAAGCTGCCCACGCTGGCCGAGCTGGCCGCCTACAAGGCCAAGCTGCGCGCCATGCGCGGGCTGCCCGCCGCGGTGAGGACGGCGCTCGAGGCGGTGCCGGCCTCGGCGCATCCGATGGACGTGATGCGCACCGGCGTGTCGGTGCTCGGCACCGTGCTGCCCGAGAAGGACGACCACAACCTGCCCGGCGCGCGCGATATCGCCGACCGCCTGATGGCCTCGCTGGGCTCGATGCTGCTGTACTGGTATCACTGGTCGCACAACGGCCGGCGCATCGAGACCGAGACCGACGACGATTCGATCGGCGGCCACTTCCTGCACCTGCTGCACGGCAAGGCGCCGTCCAAGGCCTGGGTCGACGCGATGCACATCTCGCTGATCCTCTACGCCGAGCACGAGTTCAATGCCTCGACCTTCACCGGCCGCGTGATCGCCGGCACGGGCTCGGACATCTACTCGGCCATCACCGGCGCGATCGGCGCGCTGCGCGGCCCGAAGCACGGCGGCGCCAACGAGGTCGCGTTCGAGATCCAGAGCCGCTATCGCGACGCCGACGAGGCCGAGGCCGACATCCGCCGCCGCGTCGAGAACAAGGAAGTGGTGATCGGCTTCGGCCACCCGGTCTACACGATCTCGGATCCGCGCAACAAGGTGATCAAGGAAGTCGCGCGCAAGCTCTCGAAGGATGCCGGCGACACCAAGTTGTTCGAGATCGCCGAGCGCCTCGAATCGGTGATGTGGGACGCCAAGAAGATGTTCCCGAACCTCGACTGGTTCAGCGCCGTGTCCTACCGGATGATGGGCGTGCCGACCGCGATGTTCACGCCGCTGTTCGTGATCGCGCGCACGTCCGGCTGGAGCGCCCACATCATCGAGCAGCGCATCGACAACAAGATCATCCGCCCGAGCGCGAACTACACGGGTCCCGAGGATCTGAAGTTCGTCTCGATCGAGAAGCGCTGAGCGCGCCCGGGGCGGCCGGCATCGCCCGCCGCCCCGGCCCGTGAATTTCCCCGCATGCCCCAGAACATGAATACCGCCCATCGCAAACCGCTGCCCGGCACCGGGCTCGACTATTTCGACGCGCGTGCCGCCGTCGAGGCCCTCGCGCCCGGCGCCTACGACACGCTGCCCTATACCTCGCGCGTGCTGGCCGAGAACCTGGTGCGTCGCTGCGAGCCCGACCGGCTCGACGCGTCGCTGCGCCAGCTGATCGAGCGCCGCCGCGATGCCGACTTCCCGTGGTACCCGGCGCGCGTGGTCTGCCACGACATCCTCGGCCAGACCGCGCTGGTCGATCTCGCCGGCCTGCGCGACGCGATCGCCGACGGCGGCGGCGACCCCGCCAAGGTCAACCCGGTGGTGCCGGTGCAGCTGATCGTCGATCACTCGCTGGCGGTGGAATGCGGCGGTTTCGATCCCGATGCCTTCGCCAAGAACCGCGCGATCGAGGATCGTCGCAACGAGGACCGCTTCCACTTCATCGAATGGACCAAGACGGCCTTCGAGAACGTCGACGTGATCCCGCCGGGCAACGGCATCATGCACCAGATCAACCTGGAGAAGATGTCGCCGGTGATCGGCACGCAGGACGGCGTGGCCTATCCCGATACCTGCGTGGGCACCGACAGCCACACGCCGCATGTCGACGCGCTGGGCGTGATCGCGATCGGCGTGGGCGGCCTGGAAGCCGAGAACGTGATGCTGGGCCGCGCCTCCTGGATGCGGCTGCCCGACATCGTCGGCGTCGAGCTGACCGGCCAGCGCCAGCCCGGCATCACCGCCACCGACATCGTGCTCGCGCTGACCGAGTTCCTGCGCAAGCAGAAGGTGGTGGGCGCCTACCTCGAATTCCGCGGCGCCGGCGCGGCCAGCCTCACGCTGGGCGATCGCGCCACGATCTCGAACATGGCGCCCGAATACGGCGCGACCGCCGCGATGTTCTTCATCGACGCCCGCACGCTCGACTACCTGCGCCTGACCGGCCGCAGCGACGAGCAGGTGGCGCTGGTCGAGGCCTACGCGAAGACCGCCGGCCTGTGGGCCGACAGCCTCGCCGGCGCGCAATACGAGCGCACGCTGAGTTTCGACCTGTCGAGCGTGGAGCGCAACATGGCCGGCCCGTCGAACCCGCACAAGCGGCTGCCGACGCGCGACCTGGCCGAGCGCGGCATCGCCGCGCCGCACGAGGACATCGCCGGGCAGATGCCCGACGGCGCGGTGATCATCGCGGCCATCACCAGCTGCACCAACACCAGCAATCCGCGCAACGTGATCGCGGCGGGCCTGCTGGCGCGCAACGCCAACGCGCGCGGCCTCGCGCGCAAGCCCTGGGTGAAGAGCTCGCTCGCGCCCGGCTCGAAGACGGTCGAGCTGTACCTGAAGGAAGCGGGCCTGCTGCCCGAGCTGGAAGCGCTCGGCTTCGGCATCGTGGCGTTCGCCTGCACCACCTGCAACGGCATGTCGGGCGCGCTCGACCCCGACATCCAGCAGGAGATCGTCGATCGCGACCTGTACGCGACCGCCGTGCTGTCCGGCAACCGCAACTTCGACGGCCGCATCCATCCCTACGCGAAGCAGGCCTTCCTGGCGTCGCCGCCGCTGGTGGTGGCCTATGCGATCGCCGGCACGATCCGCTTCGACATCGAGAAGGACGTGCTCGGCATCGACGACCAGGGCCAGCCGGTGCGGCTCGCCGACATCTGGCCCGACGACGCCGAGATCGACGCGATCGTCGCCGCCAGCGTCAAGCCGGAGCAGTTCCGCCACGTGTACGAGCCGATGTTCGCGCGCAGCGCCGCGGCCGGCGCCAGCGTGCCGCCGCTCTACGACTGGCGGGCACAAAGCACCTACATCCGCCGCCCGCCGTATTGGGAAGGCGCCCTGGCCGGCGAGCGCACGCTCGCCGGGATGCGCGCGCTGGCGGTGCTCGGCGACAACATCACCACCGATCATCTCTCGCCCTCGAACGCGATCCTGGCCAACAGCGCGGCCGGCGAATACCTGGCGAAGATGGGCGTGCCCGAGGAGGACTTCAATTCCTACGCGACGCACCGCGGCGACCACCTCACGGCGCAGCGCGCCACCTTCGCCAACCCGACGCTGATCAACGAGATGGCGGTGGTGGACGGCGCCGTGAAGAAGGGATCGCTCGCGCGCATCGAGCCGGAAGGCAAGGTGGTGCGGATGTGGGAGGCGATCGAGACCTACATGGAGCGCAAGCAGCCGCTGATCGTGATCGCGGGCGCCGACTACGGCCAGGGTTCTTCGCGCGACTGGGCCGCCAAGGGCGTGCGCCTGGCCGGCGTGGAGGCGATCGTGGCCGAGGGCTTCGAGCGGATCCACCGCACCAACCTGATCGGGATGGGCGTGCTGCCGTTGGAGTTCAAGCCCGACGCGAACCGGCTCACGCTCGGCATCGACGGCACCGAGACCTTCGACGTGATCGGCGAGCGCAAGCCGCGCGCCGACCTCACGCTGGTGATCCGGCGCCGCAACGGCACGCAGTTGCAGGTGCCCGTGACCTGCCGGCTCGACACGGCCGAGGAGGTGTCGATCTACGAGGCGGGCGGCGTGCTGCAGCGTTTCGCGCAGGACTTCCTCGAATCCTCGCAGGCGGCGTGAAGGCGCGAGCCTGACACGCGGCCGGCATCGATATCGCATAAGCTCGGCCTGAGCAGTCATCACAGCGCATCGCGGCGGCCGCCGCGATGCTTCCGGGCGGCAAGCATGCCGCCTTCGTTTTTTCAGGAAGATTCACCATGGCACACGTTCCCCAGATCCGGATTCCCGCCACCTACCTGCGCGGCGGCACCAGCAAGGGCGTGTTCTTCCGGCTCGAGGACCTGCCGGAAGCCGCGCGCGTGCCGGGAGCGGCGCGCGACGCCCTGCTGATGCGCGTGATCGGCAGCCCCGATCCCTACGGCAAGCAGATCGACGGGATGGGCGGCGCGACCTCCAGCACCAGCAAGACCGTGATCATCTCGAAGAGCACGCGGCCCGATCACGACGTCGACTACCTGTTCGGCCAGGTCGCGATCGACAAGGCCTTCATCGACTGGAGCGGCAACTGCGGGAACCTGTCCGCGGCGGTCGGGCCGTTCGCTATCGCGGGCGGGCTGGTGGCGCGCGAGCGCGTGCCCGACGACGGCGTGGCGGTGGTGCGCATCTGGCAGGCGAATATCGGCAAGACCATCGTCGCGCACGTGCCGATCCGCGACGGCGAGGTGCAGGAGACCGGCGATTTCGAACTCGACGGCGTGACCTTCCCGGCTGCCGAGGTCCAGCTCGAGTTCATGGACCCGGCCGCCGACGAGGACGGCGCGGGCGGCGCGATGTTCCCGACCGGGAACCTGGTGGACGACCTGGAGGTGCCCGGCATCGGCACGCTGAAGGCCACCATGATCAATGCCGGGATCCCGACCATCTTCGTCGAGGCCGAGGCGATCGGTTATACCGGCACCGAGCTGCAGGACGCGATCAACGGCGACGAGGCCGCGTTGCAGCGCTTCGAGACGATCCGCGCCTATGGCGCGCTGCGCATGGGCCTGATCCGCTCGCTCGACGAGATCGCGCAGCGCCAGCACACGCCGAAGGTCGCCTTCGTGGCGCGGCCGGCCGACTATGTCGCCTCCAGCGGCAAGCCGGTGGCGGCGAAGGACGTCGACCTGCTGGTGCGCGCGATGTCGATGGGCAAGCTGCATCACGCGATGATGGGCACCGCGGCCGTCGCGATCGGCACCGCCGCCGCGATTCCGGGCACCCTGGTCAATCTCGCGGCCGGCGGCGGCGAGCGCGAGGCGGTGCGCTTCGGGCATCCCTCGGGCACCTTGCGCGTCGGCGCGCAGGCCAGCCAGGCCGGCGGCGAATGGGTGGTCACCAAGGCGATCATGAGCCGCAGCGCGCGCGTGCTGATGGAAGGCGCGGTGCGCGTGCCGGGAGATGCGTTCCGAGCCGCGCCGCGGACTTGATCGATCGAAGGAGGAGGCCGGCATGAACGACGCGGGCTTGCCGCTCGACGGCATCGAGGTGCTGGAATTCGAGGGGCTCGGGCCGGCGCCGCTGGCCGGATGGATGCTGGCGGCGCTGGGCGCGCGCGTCACGCTGGTGGCGCGCCCGGGCGGGCGCGTCGGCGGGCCGGCCGGTTTGAACGGGCAGGATGGCGACTTGCTGCGCGAGCGCAAGACCGTGATCGAATGCGACCTGAAGGCGCCGGCTTCGCGCGAGGCGATGCTGGCGCGCATCGCGCGCGCCGACGTGCTGATCGAGGGTTATCGGCCGGGCGTGATGGAGCGGCTCGGGCTCGGGCCGCTCGATTGCGCGGCGCGGCGGCCCTCGCTCGTTTATGCGCGCATGACGGGCTGGGGACAGCAGGGGCCGCTCGCCGAGCGCGCCGGCCACGATCTCAACTACGTCGCGCTGACGGGGGTGCTCGCGCTGGCCGTGAAGCCGGGCGAGCCGCCGGTGATCCCGCCGACCGTGATCGGCGATGCGGGCGGCGCGCTGGGCCTGGCCTTCGGCATCGTCAGCGCGCTGCTGGCGGCGCGCGCGAGCGGACGTGGGCGCGTGGTGGACGGCGCGATCGTCGACGTCGCGGCGATGCTCGGCGCGCTGGCGCTGTGGGCGCGCGAGCGCGGCCAGTTGGGCACGCCCGATGCGGCCAGCCTGTTCCACGATGCGCCGTTCTATGCCGTCTATCGCTGCGCCGATGGCGAGTATGTCAGCCTGGCCGCGCTCGAACCGGCCTTCTACCGGCAGTTCGTGGAGCGCTTCGGGCTCGACGGCGTGACGGTCGAGGCGCAATACGAGCGTGCCGCCTGGCCGGCCTTGAAAGCGCGCTTCGCCGCGCATTTCGCCGGCGAGCCGGCGGCCGTGTGGTGCGCGCGTTTCGAGGGCAGCGATGCCTGTGTGGCGCCGGTGCTCGATCTCGAGGCGGCCGCGCGGCACGCGCACCTGGTCGCGCGCGAGGTTTATTCGACCACGGAAGAGGGCGCGTTGCGCGTGCGTGTGGCGCCGCGTTTCACCTGGCTTGGAGATGACGGCGGAGCGAGCGAGACTCGAGCGACGCCGCGCGCGAATTCGGATGAGGAATGAAAAAGGGACGCTTTCGCGTCCCTTTTGACATCTAGGATATTGCGCATCGTCGAGAGGCGTTCCCAGCGTTTTCGCTGTCGATATTAGCGTGACGAAGAACAGGTGTCAAAGGTGTGGGCTGGAACGTTCCGCCACGAAAAATCAGAAAAATGCAGGCTGATTCTCGCGCTTTGATCATATCCATGCGGCTGTCGTTTCCCACCCGGGGCTAAATCCCAGGTGAGCGCCAGGGTCCACATGAATGCAACTGGAAAGTGTGTCTCGCAATGCTTGCTTCCAGCAGACTCCGTGGCCCAATGGATCGAGCAAGGCCTTGATCATTGTGGCTCTCGCGTAAAACGAGTTGGGCTGTATCATTTCGGCGCCGTAACGTGCCAGTTTCATCCCTGTTGGTCTCGCGGGTGGCGATACCGTGATGTGCCGGTTCCATAACCTCGCGTGGTGAGCGCACATGTTTCGCAAATCCGTCAGCGAGTGCAGCCAGCCGTCGAGTAATGTATCTGGAATCTCCGGCCAGACATACCTTCCCACGATCTTGCGCTCACGGGTCGCCAGGGATTCATACATTTTCGATAACGCACCCAAACTCAGGCGCTCACACACGATCCAGATCGGCGGCAGTTCCGGCGTGGCATAAGTGTCGTAATAGTGAGTCAGGGTTGGGCCCTTTCTTGCTCCGCATTCGCGGACGATTTGATCGAGCGTCCTTGAGTAAAGGCGGAGATCTCTGAATCGCTGGTGAGCCAGATACCAATGTGGATCGTGCGCGATGGCAAGCGGACTGTTCAAGGCCGCCCGCAACCCGACTTCGATTCGTTCGATCGCGTCACCGGTGATCGTGCGAAGTCGTCGGTCGAAATCATATAAATCGATGATGTCGGAGAACCGGCTGCGCGGTCTGAATTTCCCGGTCGCAGGGTTCTGGAAACGCCGCATATAGATCAGCAGTCTGAAGTAACCGATCGAGCGCAGGGACCGGGCATTGAGATCCCGGTCATCGATTTTCAAGCCCTTGATCCACAAGTGGCATAGCAACTGCTCGATGTTAAGAGCGGTCTTGCCATAGGTTCGGGCGGGTTTCGGTTTGGGCTCCTTCGCTTTGCTTTTTCTCGTCATACGACAACAGAGGGAGAGCCATGCCGCTCGCCATATCGGAGTGACTGTGATCGTTCCTGGTTCTCGCGGAAGGCAAAATATGGCGTGACATAAGGGGAATGGGCGATGCGCCCGCAAGCGCTGGCGAATCGACATGACTCGTCTTACCGACGCGCCGCTTCGCAATAAAGGATTGGATGTACCGGGCAAATGCCGGAGTAACAAGATGATACGGCCCGCGGTAGGGCTCCAGCTGGAGCTGGATCAACCGCAGACTCGGTTTTCGCTACTCTCAGGCCGCCGATTCCTGCGCCGTGTCGGCCTCGCGTGCCTCGCTGATCCGGTTGATGGTGCCCTGCGCGACAGCCACCAGCCGCTCCTCCTTGCCGTCCACCACGAACACGTGACACTGGCAGGTGGCCTGGCTGCGGCCGCCATACAGCAGCTTGGCGCGCGCCAGCAGGCGGCCCTTCATGGCCGGGCGCAGGTAGTTGATCTTGTATTCGCCGGTGACCACGCGCGGGCCCAGCGCGAGCGCGCCCGCGAAGGTCAGCGCATTGTCGGCGAGGTAGCTGATCACGCCGCCGTGCACGAAGCCGTGCTGTTGCCTGAGCTCGTCGCGGATCGGCAGGCACAGCTCCACCTCGTCCTCGCCCATCGTCATGAGTTCCGTGCCGAGCAGCATGCTGAACGGCTGGGCCAGGAGCGCGCCGCGCGCGTGATCCACGATATCCGTCATCGACCTTCCTTCGCTGGTGGGGCGCCGCGCCCCGCGCGGCCGACGGGGGCCGGCCGCCTGCGCTCCACTCTAGGAAGCGATCGGTCGATAAGCAAGGAGATTCGAGGAAAGCCTTGAAACGGTCGCGGTGACCGAGGCGAAAAGCGTGACGGCGCCGCCGGCGGCGGCATGGGACTTGCGCATGGGTGGGGCAAGGCGGCGTGAAGGGCGCCGTCTTGCCGCTGTCGTGTGCCGCCGTCGTTACGCCGCGCCGGGCAAGGCCGCGTAGGCAGTCGCCAGATGATAGGGCGTGGTGGAGGGCAGGTCGGCGCGCGATACCTCGCCGTCCGCGCGCTTGCACTCGTACCAGCCGCGCGGATGCAGGAAGCGGGCGGCGAAGCGCTCGATCTGCAGCGCGAGATCGGGCGAGCCGGGTCGCGCGCCGCGCGTGGCCAGCGCGCGCAGGTATTCGGTCTGTGCCCAGATGCGCTGGGTCGCGTCGAGACAGGCGCCGCTCGCGTCGGTGGCCGCGCACACGCCGCCCGTCGCCGCATCGACGCCATGCCGCTCGGCGAACCCATAGGCGCGTTCGAGCGCGTCGGGCAGGCTCGTCTCGGCGAGCCGCTGGCCGGCCGCGCTGACCAGGTAGTACCACTCGAACTGGTGGCCCGGCTCGAAGCGGTTGCCGGCCGTGCCGAGCGGCAGCTCCGCGACGCAGCCCGTGGCGCCGTCGACGAAGTGCCGCTCGACCGCGCCGGCGGTGCGCAGCAACGCGTCGTCGAAGGCGCGGTCGCCGAATGCGTCGCCGGCGGCGAGCCAGGCTTCGGTCAGGTGCATCAGCGGGTTCTGCAGCGGGCCGCCGTCGAGCGGCGAGAAATCCTCGGCGCGCGCGGCATCGAGGCAGGCCTCGCCCGCGCTCGGCGCGAAGCGGTCCTCGATCAGCGCGGCGGTGTGCTCGGCGAGCCGGCGCGCGTCGCGGTTGCCGGAGGCGGCGAAGTAGCCGGCGCAGGCGAACACGATGAAGGCGTGGGTGTAGAGATCCTTGTTGCGATCGAGCGGCACGCCTTGCGCGTCGACGCTGTAGAACCAGCCGTCGTGGCGCGGATCGCGGAAATGACGGCACAATCCGTCGAACAGCGCGTCCGCGTGCGCCAACTCGCCTGCCCCGGCGAACACGAACAACTGCCGCGCGCAGGCCATCGCGCGAAAGCGCGAGACCGGCAGCGGCGCATGCGTGTCGGGCGCGACGGCTTCGAACGGAAGCCCGGTGCCGGTGTCGAAACCGGGGCCGCGCCACAGCGGCAGCACGATTTCCGCGAAATGCCGGCGCAGTTCGGCGGCCTGGACGGTGGCGGGGCGGGTAGCGGACATCATGGAACTGAACTCGTAGGTCGATCAAGGTACGGCGAGGGCCAGGGGCAAGGGGCGGCGGGGCCCCATCTCCGGTCATTCGGCCAGCGACCGTATCGCGCCGACACAATAACAGGAAGGAGAGAAGGCATGCTCAACAACATCGAACTCGTCTCGCGGCTGGTGCTGGCCGCCGCGCTCGGCAGCGTCATCGGCTTCGAGCGCGAACGCCTGTCCTGGGCCGCCGGCCTGCGCACCCACATGCTGGTCTGCGTCGGCTCCGCGCTGATCATGATCGTTTCCGCATTCGGCTTTGCCGACGTGCTCGGCAAGCCCGATATCGTGCTCGATCCGTCGCGGATCGCCGCGCAGGTCGTATCGGGCATCGGCTTCCTCGGCGCCGGCTCGATCCTGATGCGCGGCGAGATCGTGCGCGGCCTGACCACGGCGGCCAGCCTCTGGTCGGTCGCGGCGGTGGGCCTGGCAGTGGGCGGCGGGCTCTACGTGGCGGCGATCGCGGCCACCGTGATCGTGCTGGTGATCCTGGCCGGCATCAAGCCGCTCGAGAAGCGCTACATCACCGTGCGCCAGCGCCGGCACATGTCGCTGCTGGTCGAGCGCGGCACGCTGACCTTCGCCTCGCTGCACGCGGCGCTCGGCGCCGACAGCGCGCGCGTGAAGCAGTTCATCGTGCAGCAGAGCGAGGAAAGCCCCGAATGCGATGACGTGACGATCTCGCTGGCGCGCGTGTCGCCGGTCGAATACCAGCGGATCTCGTCGCAACTGCGGCACCTGCCGGGCGTGCAGGTGTTCAAGGAGCAGGAGGGCGCGACGGGCGCCGAGTGAGGCGGGCACGGCGCTCGCGGGCCTGCCCGGCACAGGGAGCGGGGCCGGGCGGCGAGCATGCGACAATGCCTGCTTTCCGTCTCAGGTAACTTCGCCCGCTGTCCGGGCAAGGCGCCTCCGCCGCGCGAGTCTCGCGCCGGAAGCGTCCGGACATCGGGCGCGCAGCCACCGATCCATGACCGAATCCCGCATGCCCCCCCGTCCCCGTTCCCCCCGTTCGACCAAGCCGACGCGCCGGCGCAGCGCCGCCGCGGCCGGCGGCGAGCGCCCCGCGCGCAACGCCGTGCGCGTCGATGACGAGGAGGCCCGGGTACGGGAGGCGGACGCCGCCGGCGAGTCGCAGGACGAGCAGACGCCCGACCTGTTCGGCGGCTTGCCTTCCGGTGGACGCGGCACGCAGGCACGCCAGCCGAGCGCGGCGACGGCATCGATCGGCGAGGCCGCCGAGTCCGCGGCCCAGGAGACGGCTCCCGATACGCGGCAAGGCAGCTTCTTCGACGGTTTGGAATTGCCGGAAGCCGCGGCGCCGGACGAGGTACGGCAAGGCGAGCCGGCCGATCACGAGGCGCCGGCCATGGCGCAGGGCGGCGAGCCGCACGCGGCTGCGGTCGAATCCGCAGCCGCGCCCGCAATGGATGCCAGCGAAGTGGCGCAGGCCGTGCAGGACGCGGTTGCCGGGCTGGCGGCCGACGTGGCGGTACCGGATCAGCCTGCGCCGCAGCCGGCGCCCGCCTCTGCCGCTTCCAGCGAGGAAACGGCGGCTGTCGCGCCGAAGGTCGCCGGGGCGAAGCGTGCCGCCGCCGGCCGGCGTTCGGAATCCGCGCCGGCCTCGAGGCGGCGCCAGGCGGCGGGCAGCGCCGAACCGGCAATCGAGGCCGGCGACACGCCGCCTGCGAGCGTGGCGGTAGCATCGCCTGTCGATCCGGTGCGCGAGCCCTCGTTCGCCAGCGGCTCGCCGGCCGATCCCGCGCCGAACTCGGCTGTGAATCCGGCCATCGATATCGAGGCGCAACTGCGTCCGCTGAACGAACGTCTGCGCGCGGCGCAGGCCGAGGGCGCCGAACTGCGGCGCCAGGCCGATCGCGAGATGCGGCGCGTCAACCGGCTGCTGCTCGCCCTGGCGGTGGTGCTGGTGATCGTGATCGTCGCCTTGGGCCTGCAGACGGCGGCGCTGTCGAGTGCGCATCGCGACGCGGCCGAACTGCAGGGGCTGCAGCAGCGCGTCGATCGCCTGACGGCGCTGCAGGAAACGCAGCAAGCCGATCTGGCCGCCGCCCAGCAGCGTGCCGACGAACTCGGCGCCCAGGTCCAGCGCCTGACCAATCGCCTCGCCGTGGCCTCGCGCCAGCAGCCGGCGGCTGCCGCTGCCGCGCGCCGGGAGCGCCGCGCGCGCTAGCCCCGCGACGCTGCTTCGCAAACGCGCCCAGGCCGGACGTCTCGCGACGATCCGGCCTTTTTCATGACGCGTTTCATGGGGCAATAACAGTCGAAAATCGGGGCGCCATGCTGTGTGGCGAGGTGTCGCGTCGCGTTTTCGACACGGAATGCTGCGCTGCACTAGCGTTGTTCAGGGAAAACCCTTAATATTCGTGCCTAGGGAAAACCCTGATCATCACTGTCCGTTGGGAGCTGGAAATGAGCCTCATCTTTGCGCTGCTTCAAAAGATCGACGATCTGTTCGTTTCGCCGCACCTGCCGCTCGACCGCGACTATTCGTACGCCGCCCGCCATGCGGAAGCCGAGCGTCAACGCAAGTCGCAGGTGTCGCGCTTCGGCCTGCTGCGTCGCTGATCGTCCCCGCTGTTCGTTTCATCGCTGTTTCTCCCGTCATCGCCGCCGCCTGATTTTCGCGTCGGCGCTGCCGGGTGTGTTTTACCCCGCCTGTGCCGCTGATGGCGCGGGACCGGGATTCCGCCTCACGAGCGCCCTGCTCGATCTCTCGTTCGATCCCTTTCAGGCCCGGGCCGTTTCGGCTCATCCGCCGGCCTTGATTCCACGCATCCCTGTCCCTCTACACCGATCCGCTGCCCGCTGACGGCCTCGACGCTCGTCGTGCATGCGCGCAAGCGGCCTCGCCATCCACTCATTCCGATTCGATGCCTCGATCCTCGTGGCGCAGCAGGCTGCGCGCGGCCTTGATCACGCGCGCCGACAGCGACGCCATGCTCGGCGACTGGACCTTCCACGCATGCCAGTACAACTCGACGTCGAGCGGATGCGCCGGCGCGAGATCGACCAGCCCGGTTTCGGACAAGGGCCGGTCGAGCGTCAGCAGCTCGGGAACCATCGCATAACCGAGCCCGTGCTGGACCGCCTGGAAATGCGTGTGCGTGCCGGGCACGTAGTGGCAGGGATAAGCGCCGTCCGGCAGGCCGAGCCGCTTCTTCAGGAAAGAGGAGGACAGCGTGTCCCGCCGCGAATAGGCGACCACCGGCGCCTGCCGCGCGTCCTTGCGGTTGAGCCCATCGGGGAACCAGCGCGCCGCGAAGGTGGCGGCGGCCAGCAGGCGGTAGCGCATCGCGCCGAGCGCGGTGGCGCTGCAGCCGCGCATCGGGTTCGGCTCGGTCGAGACGCAGCCGATCGTCATGCCGCTCTCCAGCAAGGCGAAGGTGTGGTCCTGGTCCTCCATCACGATCTCGAACAGCAGCCGGTCGCCGGCGAGGATCGACGACAGGGCAGGCAGGAACCAGGTGCCGAGGCTGTCCGAATTCAGGGCGATGGCCACCGGCACGGGCGACTGATGGTCGGCGCCGAGATCGGCCTGGAGGTCGGCCTGCAGCAGCGAGATGCGCCTCAGGTATTGCAGCAGGCGCATGCCGGCGGAGGTCGGGCGGCATGGCCGGGTGCGCAGCACCAGCGAGGCACCCAGCGCGGTTTCCAGGGCGCGCACGCGCTGCGTGACGGCCGAGGCCGTCACGTGCAGGCGCTGGCTGGCCTGCTCGAAGCTGCCGGTCTCGACCACGGCGAGGAAAGCCGCTGCCTGTCGGGGATCGATGTCCATCCGTCAATCCTGAAAAATTTTAAGCATCGGCAAGTTTCCTTAAGTTTGGTTTCGCTGACAAGCCGGCATCGGGACAATGCCGGCTTGGTCGTTTCCGATTCGCGCCGCGACATGGCACGAGCGAGGCGATATCGCCGAAATCCTTCGGCGCCCCTGCATTCGCAGGCCTTTTCCTCGAATCGAATCGTCCGACACCATCATGCACATCCTCTACCTCATCGCGATCACCGCCGAAGCCATGTCGGGCGCCATGATGGCCATGCAGCGCAGGATGGACCGCTTCGGGCTGGCCTTCGTCGGTTCGGTCACGGCGCTGGGCGGCGGCACGGTGCGCGACGTGATCCTCGGCCACTACCCGCTGGTGTGGATCGAGCAGCCGGGCTACCTGCTCGTCACCTTCGGCGCGGCCACGCTGTGTTCGTGGATGGTGCGCCACCTGGCGAAGCTGCGCGCGGTGTTCCTGATGGTCGACGCGCTGGGCCTGGCGGCCTTCTCGATCATCGGCAGCGACGTGGCCGCGAGCGTCAGCGGCAATGCCATCGTCATCGTGTTGTCGGGCGTGATCACCGGCGTATGCGGCGGCATGCTGCGCGACCTGCTGTGCAACGAGGTGCCCCTGGTCCTGCGCGAGGAGCTGTATGCCAGCGTGGCGGCGCTCACGGCCACGATTTATATCGTGATGCAGAAAGTCGGGATGCCGATCGAAATCGCGACGGTCGCGGCGCTGCTCGCCGGCTTCGCGACGCGCATGCTCTCGCTGAAATACGGCTGGCGGATGAAGGCCTTCGATACCTCGGTGCGGGATTGAGGCGGATGGCGACGAGCGCGACGATGGAACCAGGCGACGGGCAAGCCGGCATGCTGAGCTACCGGGATCTTTGCGAGGCGCAGGCGCGCAGCGAGGAACGGGCGATCGCGAGCGGCAGGGAGATCCGGCGGCAGCTTCCCTTGTTCGTCGAGGGTTATGCCGACTTCATCGACGCGCCGCGCTCCACCTATGAAGCCGACGATGGCTCCTTGCGCGAGCATGTGCGGCTGGCGCAGGTCCTGTCGGCGGCGCCGCCGCGTGAAGTGTCGATGCGCGGCGGCGGGGCCGGCGAAGCCGTCGGCCTCGACGAGCACGGCATGGTCTGGTTCGAACTGGAGCTGGCCTTGCGGATCGACGGCGGTGCGGGAAGCACCTCGATCCATCGCTTCCGGATCGGCATGAAGCTGGTGCGCGACCGGATCTTCGTGTTCTTCCCGAGCAGCCGGAGGACGATCTCGGCCGAGCGCAGCCGCAACGCCTACGACTATGGCGAGGCTTATCTGGAGATCAACCGGGCCGTGCTGGAATCGATGGAAAGCGGGTTTCCACTGTGGTCGCGTCAATGAGGGGGCGTTCATGAGCGCGAGGCGAGGCAGGAAGGCGGTTCCGTCGCCGTCCTTGATGCCGGCGCGGCAAGCGCGCGACGTCCAGCTGAAGTATTACCTGGCGCTCGACGTGCTCTGCATCGGGGCCGGCTCGCGGGAGAGCGTCGCGACCCTGCTGGGCGTGGTTCATACCGCGTATCGCCTGCGTGAATTCATCGGTGTGGCCGATGCGCAAGGCTTTCGCGCGGCCGAGAACGCCTTGCTGGCCTGCCTCGACCGCCTCGACCGCCTCGACCGCCTCGAATGCACCGCATCGCCCGAGCCGGCCGCAACCCTGCAGGCAAGCGAAAAGGCCGCCGTCGCACCCGTGTTGCGGTGCTTCGACGGCCTGCTCGAACGCGTGCCGATGCCGCTCTACCTCGACGCCCTGCTGGCCGCGATTGCCTGCCTCGACGCGCAACTGCCCTCGCCGATTCCGCCCGCGGCCGCCGAGCCTAGCGCGCCTCGCCCTTCCACATCTTCAGCAGCAGCGCATTGGTCACCACGCTGACGCTGGAGAAGGCCATCGCCGCGCCGGCGATCATCGGATTGAGCAGCCCGAAGGCGGCCAGCGGCACGCCCACCAAGTTGTAGACGAAGGCCCAGAACAGGTTCTGCCGGATCTTGCGATAGGTGCGGCGCGAGATGTCGATGGCCGCCGCCACCAGGGCCGGGTCGCCGCGCATCAGCGTGATGCCGGCGGTGTGCATCGCCACGTCGGTGCCGGTCGCCATGGCGATGCCGATATCGGCGGCGGCCAGCGCCGGCGCGTCGTTGATGCCGTCGCCGACCATCGCCACCACGCCCTGGGTCGAGGCCTTCAATTGCGCGATCACGCGTGCCTTGTCGTCGGGCAGGACCTGGGCGTGGACTTCGTCGATGCCCAGTTCGCGCGCGACGGCCGTCGCGCTGCCCTGGTTGTCGCCCGTCACCAGCGCGGTGCGGATGCCCAGCGCATGCAGCCGGGAAATCGCCTCGCGCGCGCTCGGCTTCACGGTGTCGCCGAAGGCGATCAGGGCCAGCACCGCCGCCGGCGCGTCGAGCCGCATCAGCCAGGACACGGTATTGCCGGCCGCCTCGAGTTCGGCGGCACGCCGGCGCGCGTCGGCCGGCACCTCGATCGCGAGTTCGTCGAGCCAGCGCGCGCTGCCGATCGCATGGCGCGTGCCGTCGATGCGCGCTTCCACGCCGCGTCCGGCCACCGCCTTCGCGTCGCTTGCCTGAGGCGCGCGCGCCTCGCCATGCGCTTCGCCGTCGTGGGCCGCGACGATCGCGCGGGCCAGCGGATGCTCGCTGTGCCGCTGGATCGCGGCGGCGATGGCCATGGCCGTCTCGCGCGTCGTGCCGATCGGCTCGAAGGCGGTGACCGAGGGCTTGCCTTCGGTCAGCGTGCCGGTCTTGTCGAAGGCGACCACGGCGGTGCGCTGCGCGAGTTCGAGCGCCAGCGCGTCCTGGATCAGCACGCCGTGGCGGGCGGCCACGCCGGTGCCGGCCATGATCGCGGCCGGCGTGGCGAGCCCGAGCGCGCAGGGGCAGGCGATCACCAGCACCGCCACCGCGTTGAGGATGGCGGTTTCGGCCGGCGCGCCGGCCAGCATCCAGCCGGCGAAGGTCAGCACCGCGAGCGCGAGCACGGCCGGCACGAACACGGCGCTGACGCGATCGACCAAGCGCTGGATCGGCGCCTTCTCGGCCTGGGCCGATTCGACCAGGCGGATGATGCGCGCCAGCGTGGTTTCGGCGCCGATCGCGGTGGTCTCGACGCTGAGCGCGCCTTCGGCATTGATCGAGCCGGCCGTGACGCGATCGCCCGGCGCCTTCGCCACCGGCAGGCTCTCGCCGGTGATCAGCGATTCGTCGACGTGCGAGGCGCCGGCGGCGATCCTGCCGTCCACCGGGAAGCGTTCGCCCGGCCGCACCGCGACGATCGAGCCGACCCGCACCTGGGCCAGCGGCACCTCGCGTTCCACGCCCTGTTCGACGATGCGCGCGCGATCGGGGCGCAGCGCGTTGAGCGCGCGGATCGCGTCGGTGGTCTGGCGCTTGGCGCGCGCCTCGAGCCATTTGCCGAAGCGCACCAGGGTGACGATCACGGCGGCCGCCTCGAAGTAGAGGTGCCCGGCCTGCTCCGGCGCGCGCAGCATCTGCCAGACGCTCAGGCCGAACGCGGCCGAGGTGCCGAGCGCGACCAGCAGGTCCATGTTGCCGGCGCGCGCGCGCAGCGCGTGCCAGGCGGCGCGGTAGAAGCGCGCGCCGAAACCGAATTGCACGATCGCGGCCAGCACGAATTCGAGCGGCGCCGGCAACATGAACGACAGGCCGAAGGGCGCGGCGAACATCGGCGCGACCAGCGGCAGGGTCAGCACGGCCGAGCCGATCAGCAGCAGGAGATCGCGGCGCGCCTCGGCGGCCTTGCGCGATTCGGCGCTCGGGCGCGGGGCGGTGGGGGAGGTGGCTGCCGCGGTGGGCGTGCCGATCGAGCCGGCCGAGCCGGCAGCGGGCGTGGCGCGATAGCCGGCCTTCTCGACGGCGGCCACCAGTTGCGCGACCGACACGGCGGCTTCGGCGCTGACGCTGGCGCGTTCGGTGGCGAGGTTGACGCTGGCGCGCGAGACGCCCGGCACCTGGGCGAGCGCCTTCTCGACGCGGCCCGAGCAGGAAGCGCAGGTCATGCCGCCGATCTCGAGTTCGATGGCCGGCGCGGCGGGGGATCGGGCGGGAACGGGTTCGTCGGCGACCAGCGGCGTGGCGCGATAGCCGGCCTTCTCGACGGCGGCGACGAGTTGCGCGGCCGAGACGGAATCATCGCCGCTGATGCTGGCGCGTTCGGTGGCGAGGTTGACGCTGGCACGCGAGACGCCCGGCACCTGGGCGAGCGCCTTCTCGACGCGGCCCGAGCAGGAAGCGCAGGTCATGCCGCCGATCTCGAGTTCGATCGGCTGCCGCGCCGGGGCTGCCGGCGCCGGCGCGCTCTCGATGTCGCTGGCACCGGCGCTGAGCGGCGTGGCGCGATAACCGGCCTTTTCGACGGCCGCGATCAGCTGCGCGGCGGAAACGGAAGCTTCGGCGCTGACGCTGGCGCGCTCGGTGGCGAGATTGACGCTGGCACGCGAGACGCCCGGCACCTGGGCGAGTGCCTTCTCGACGCGATTCGAGCACGACGCACAGGTCATCCCGGCGATATCGAGTTCGATCGGAGCCGCAGCCGAAGCCGCGGTCGGTGCGGGAGCCTGCTCGATCGCCGCCGGCTCCGCGTGCTGCGCATCGCTTGCCGCCGGCTTCGCACGCGATTTCGGCTTCGGCATCGGCACGAAGCTGACCGCGACCGGCGGAGCTGCTGGCTGCGGAGCCGGCGCGGCAGGTGCCGCCAAGCCCGCCGCATCGCCCTCGATACGCTCGGCCTGATAACCCGCCGCGGCAACCGCCGCGACCAGGGCCTGCGCATCCACCTCGGCATCGGCGGCGAATTCCACCTCGGCCCGCGTGGCGGCCAGGTCGACCTTTGCCTGCGCGACGCCGGGCACGGCGGCCAGCGCCTTCTCGACGCGTCGCGTGCAGCCGCCGCAGGTCATGCCCGTCACACGCAGCGCGACGGCCGATGCAATCCCGCGAGCCCGCGCCTGGGCGCGATAACCGGCGCGCTCGACGGCCTCGACCAGGCTCGCGGCCCCGACTTCAGGCGCGGCGCTGACGCTGGCGGTCTTGCCGGCAAGGTCGACATGGGCGGAGATCACGCCGGGCAACTGGGCCAGCGCGGTTTCGACACGGCGGGCACAGCCGCCGCAAGTCATGCCCTCGACGTCCAGCTCGGTGGTCTCGGGCGTAATGGGATGGGACAGGTCGTTCATCATGTTTACCGGTCGGAAGCGGCCGAAGCCGACAATGGACGCAGTATCAAGCTTCCCATGATGGGAAGGTCAAGCGCTTTCTCGACGATGATTCCGACCGCGCGCGACCGACGACGTTTCGGCGTGCAAGCGATCCCGCCCCGAAAACCGGGCGACGGCCGCCCACAGCGAAACGGCCCGCCGAAGCGGGCCGCGACCGTCACCGGGCTGCCCCGGGTACCGTCAGAACTTCCAGAAATATCCGCCCGGCGACGGGGGCCCGAACACCTGGCACTGGCTGTCGCTCGCGCTCAGCACCAGCGAATCGCCGAGCGTGGTGCCGGCCGCCACGGAGTAATGAAACACCTTCTGCGCCGAACTCAGGGCGTTCACATAGACGATGAAGGTGGCGGCGGCGCTGGATTTCGTATTGTCGAAGCTCAGCGTGATCGAGGTGCCGGACCTGCGGGCCGTGACCACGGCCTGGTAAGGCAGCGGGCAGGCGCCGCGCGACTTGGCGGGCACGCCCGGCGAGAAGGTATCGCCGTCCGAATACGGATAAGGCGCGTAGCTCGAGTTCGGCCCGTTGCTCGGCTCGGTGATCGACCAGTGCAGCACGTCCGAGTCGCTCGGCGTGTTGACGGGCGCCGCCAGGTTCAGCGTCTCGGTGAGATCGCCGCACACGGCGCGGCGCCAGGCCGAGATGTTCGGGCATTGCACCTTGCCGGCCGGATAACCGCGCGCGGTGAGCCAGGTCTCGAGGAAGCGGATCACCGAGGTGTGGTCCGAGAGCCGCGAGGACACGCGCCCGCCCTTGCTCCACGGCGACACCACCATCATCGGCACGCGCGGCCCGAGCCCGATCGGGGTCGACTGGTAGGTTTCGTCGCCGAGGTCGATCGGCGCGCCGGCGGCGGTCTGCAGGTTGTGCTTGCCGTAGCCGTCGAGCGGCGGGATCGGCGGCGGCACGTGGTCGAAGTAGCCGTCGTTCTCGTCATAGGTGATGAAGATCGCGCACTTGCTCCACACGTCCTTGCTGCCGATCACCGTGTTGATCACGCGCTCGGCGAAGGATTCGCCGTCGCTCGAGAGCGCGGTCGGGTGCTCGCAATAGGTATAGGGCGCGACGATCCACGAGACGGCCGGAAAGCTGCTCTTGCCGTTCGCGTCCTTGGCCGCCAGGTCGGCCTGCAGCGCGGCGATCAGGCCGTTGGCCGATTGCGCGTCGTTGTCGCCGGACTTGCCGCCGTAGCTGCGCGCCCGCGCGATCTTGTCGGCATCGCCGCCGCGCCGGAACGGGTTGAAGTAGGCCAGCGCGTTGTCGCCGTAGTTGCCGTAGCCCTGGTACACCTTCCAGTTCACCTGGTTGTCCTCGAGCACGTCGGCATAGGTCTTCCAGTCCCAGCCGTTCTGCTGGCCCCTGTCGTTGGCCGGATCCGAGGTGACGTTGCTCTCCCACAGGTCGTCGTTCTCGACGATGTAGTGCGTCCAGGACGAATTGGTGATCGTGCCGGCGCCCGAGGTGCCGGTCCACAGGTAGCGGCGGTTCGGGTTGGTCGGGCCGAACAGCGAGCAGTGATAGGCGTCGCAGACCGTGAAGGCATTGGCGAGCGCGTAGTAGAAGGGCAGGTCGGCGGGCTTCAGGTAGCCCATGCTCCAGTAGCCCTTCTTCTGGATCCAGGCGTTCCAGTTGGCCCAGGTGCTTTGCGAGCCCTTCCAGTCGTGATTGAGATTGACGCCCTGGTAATTGACGGGGCTGCCGGTGCCGGGGTTGAGCGGATAGGGCATCACGTTGGCCACCAGCTTGCCGGAGGGATTGCGCGCGGCGTAGCTGCCCGTGCCGTTGTTCGGCTGGTACCAGATCGTCTGGCCGCTCGGCAGCGGCGCCGGATGCGGATCGGAGAGGCCGCGCACGCCCGGCAGCATGCCGAAGTAATGGTCGAACGAGCGGTTCTCCTGCATGAAGATGATCACGTGCTCGATGTCGGCGAGCTTGCCCGGCGACGTGGTCTGGGCGAGCGCGTTGCGGATCGCGGGGGGCAGGACCGACGCCATGCCGGCGGCGGCCAGCGTGTGGGTTCCCAGTTTCAGAAAATCGCGGCGTTTGTTCGATGTCATTGGATGCCTCGTTTGTTTATGGGGTGACAGGCACGATGGCGCCGCCCGGCCAGTCGACGGCGCCCAGCACGATAACCGCGAAAGATGAAACGAAAATGGCAACGCGATCTCGCCCACGCAGCATGAAAAATCAAAAAGCCAAGGGGCTGATGGAATTCGACGGATTTATGTCAGCGAGCGACAAAAATCGATGATTTCACGGGGGAATTCAGCGAAAGAGGCGGGGCGAGGCTTGGCGAAATGCTTAATTAAATATGTCGTTCATTTCGCGGAATCAATAATGCGGATCGATTGCCGATTTCAGGAAATTCGGATTGAATCTCTTCGGTGATCAATTGCCGGTAATTCGAAACTCCACGTTGAATCGTTCGGGAGATGCATCGAGCGATGCGATCCCCGAACCACGAGCGGCAGGAGGCAGGCCCGGCTGGCTGCCGGCTAGCCGAACAGCGCCTCGAGACGCAGTTGATGCGAGCTGCCGATCCAGACCGCGCAATCGCGATGGTCGCGCAGCGCATCGCCGGTGTTCGGATGGACGAACACGTCGAGTGCGCCGTGGTTGAGCGCGAGCCAGCCGAGCACGGGCGTGAGCTGGCTACCGTCGAAGGCGAGCTGGTACGACCACATCGGATGCGGGCCGACCGGGCGTTCGTGGAAACGGCCGAGCTGCACGCGAGCGCCGAGCTGCTCGTCGATCACCTGGCGCAGCGCCCAGGCGGCGTCACGGCTGTCGGCGTCGAAGTAGACGTGAGCGTGCCAGCTATCGATGCTGGCGGGGTCGAGTAGGGTCATGAAGGGAGAACGGGATATCGGGAAGGGCGAGCGATCATTGTGCGCGATTTCGGCCGGGGCTTGCTTGGCGTGGCACCGCTTGCCCGGCGATGTGTCCTGTGGAAAAGGTTCCGGATCGAGGCGGGGCGCTGGATCCGGTCCCATCGTGGCGAGTCTCACGCATGTGAATAACTCAACAATGACGCAATATTTTGCCGTATTGCTGCGCACGGAGATTCAATGTGGTTTCCGGCATCGAGAGCTGTGCATGCCCACTGTTTTTGTTCCGAGGCGCGCGGTACGATGCACGCCGTTCGAGGAATCGAATGCAGCCCGTCACACGCTACGAGGAAGACCCGCGCGTCCGGCTGCCGCTCAACATGCGCAGCCAGGCTGCGCCGCGCGCCAACACCAATGACAATCTTTCGCCAACTTCCCGTCGCCCGGCTGACCTTCGGCGCGACGGCCGCCGTGTTCGTCCTGCTGGCCGGCTGCGCGTCGCCGCAGCAGCCGCCCGATGTCGTCGCCCGCAAGACGGGCTGGATGCGCAGCGAGGTCGCCGACTCCTACCTGTATGCCTACCCGCTGGTGATGATGGAGGTGGCGCGCCAGGCCGCCACCGATCCTGGCGCTGCCGGTCCCGGCCAGGCGAGCGCCAATACGCTGCGCATCGACGCTTCGTTGCCGCCCGCCGGCGCCGTCAATCCGCCGCTGCCGGGCATCGACACGCTCGACGCGAGCGGCTGGCTCGATGTCGGCACCGAACCGCTGATCCTTTCCCTGCCCGATACGCGCGGCCGTTACCTCGACGCGCGCGTGCTCGACATGTGGACCAACGTGGTCTGGTCGACGGGCGCCGAGGCCAATCCGCGTAATGGAAGCAGCCGGGCGCAAACGATTGCGCTGGTCGGGCCGGGCTTCCAGGGCACGCTGCCGGCCGGCGTCAAGCGCGTCGACCTGCCGGCGCGCCACGCCTGGCTCGGCGTGCGCGTGCGCAGCGGCGGCGGCGGGCGCGAGCTGGCCGAGGCGCGGCGCTGGCAG
>NZ_VWWC01000111.1:0-25130 GCF_011753175.1 Burkholderia sp. Cy-637
CAGCCGCCGCGGAACGTCATGCCGGGTGCGAAGGCGCAGCCGCCCAGCAGCGTGGCGCCGAGCACCAGCGCCGCCATGCACGATGCGCTCGCCCGTCGTGCCGAGCCAGCCGCGCCTCGTCGCGTGCCGCGTCGATCGTCGCGCCGGAGCGCTTTCGCCAATCCGCGCAGCAGTGCTATCGTTCGTGTTCCCATTGCCGTGTCGAACATGATGTCTGGCCTGTCCTTGTCATCGCGCAATCGCAGCCGCTCGCTCGCGGCCCGCTTCCGCCTTTCGTTCATGGTTCGGCCGATACGCTGCGATGGCGCCTCGGCATACCCGCCCAACCTGCTGCCCTGCTTCGCTACCGCATGAATCCACGACTCCTGCTCGCGCTCGCCGCCGGCCTCTCGCTGAGCCTCGCCGCCCTCGCGCAAGGCAGGGCCGAGCCGTCCACGTCGTCATCCCCGTCCTATCGCTACGTGCCGCCCAGCCAGACCGGCGCGATGCTGCCCGCGCCCACCTCCGCCATCGCGGCCGCCTCGGCAACAGGCGCCGCCGCGCCGCTCGGCGCCTCGCTGCCGCGCGCCTATCGCGCACCGGGCCGCGCCGGCCTCACACCCGGCAACGCCGCCACGCATTCGAGCCGGCAGAAGCTGGCGCGTTATCGCGCCAAGCCGGCCGCCGCCGCCGCCGCGAGCGACGATGCGACCAACCCCTATCGCTACGACGGCTGGAGCGCCTCGTCGGTCTACGACAACAGCGCGCCGGCGCGCTGAGATCGCAGCGCGCGCCGTTCAGTAGGCGCCCTCGCGCCGCATCACCACGCCCACCGTGCGCAGCAGGATTCCGAAGTCGAGCATCGGCGACCACTGCTTCACGTAGGACACGTCGAGCGAGACACGCCGCGCGTAATCGACATCGCTGCGCCCGCTCACCTGCCACAGCCCGGTGATGCCGGGCTTGGCCATCAGGTAGTAGCGCACCTCCAGGCCGTAGCGCTCGAGCTCCTTCTCGACGATCGGGCGCGGGCCGACCAGGCTCATCTCGCCGCGCAGCACGTTCCAGAGCTGGGGCAGTTCGTCGAGGCTGGTGCTGCGCAGGAAGTGCCCGACGCGGGTGACGCGCACGTCGTGCCTGAGCTTGAAATCGCGTTCCCATTCGGCGCGCGCCTGCGGATCGCGCGCCAGCAGCTCGCGCAGCACGGCATCGCTGTTGGTCACCATGGTGCGGAACTTGAGGCAGCGGAAGGCGCGACCGTCGCGGCCGACGCGCAGGTGGCCGTAGATCGCCGGGCCGCCGTCGCGGCGCACCAGCAGCGCGAGGATCAGGAACAGCGGCGAGAGCGCCACCAGCATCGGGATCACCAGCGCGGTGTCGAATCCGCGCTTGAAGGTGCGGCGCGCCAGGTGCGTGGCCAGGCGCATGTCGGCGCGCGCCGCCAGCTCGTGGGCGCGTGCGCCGAAGCGCCAGAGCGTCTTCAGCACGGTCAGCGCCAGCGTGCGCGCGATCAGCATGCCGAGCCCGCTGGTGATGGTCCAGTAGAGGAACCACACGCGCGAGACCAGGTGCAGGCGATGCAGCACGAACAGCAGCAGGAAGCCGCAAGCCTGCACGAACAACCAGGCGATGATGGTGCGGCTGATCAGGTTGAATACCGAGCGCACGCCGGACAGCCCGTAGGTATCGCAGGCCGGGAACACCGACAGCGCGAGCGCGACGGCGAAGGCCACCAGCAGGCCGTCGAAGCCGGACGCGGCCGATGCCGAAGGCGGCATCAGTTCGAAATGCAATGCACATAGCGCGCCGACAATGATCAACGTACCGTCGACCAGGCGCCAGATCAGGCCTCTCATCACCCCACCCCGTTCAAAAAGTCTTGCGTTTCTCGGTCTTTCAGAATTGTTTTCTTGTGTGCCGCCGCGATGCCTCGATGCTTTCTGTCGACGCTGTCGAGGCACGTGCGCATGCCGCCGGCAAGCCGGCTCGACAATTCGAGACAATCTTTCGTTCTCCTACCATTCGAGGCGCGATGCGGGCTTCCGCATCACGCCTGCGCACGGCGAGGCGGCTGGCACGGCCGCCCGCGCCGGCATCGCACAAGCTTGCATGTCACGACAGTTGTGCGCTGCAGCGATCGGCGCGGCGTGTATCAAGCATGAAACATGCCATTGAATCGAATTTCGAAAAATTGACGCCGAATCTTTTGAAAATCCATTTTTATCAATGCTTTATTGGATTAACGAAAAGCTCGTTCTCGACGATACCGTTTGTATCAATGCTGAAACGCGTCGTTACGTTACGCGGTGCAAAAAGACTCGTTACGTAACGATGAGAGAGGTAGGCAGATGAATGACGACTGAATCGGATAACTTAATATATTTAACGCAAACGATTGCGTGAAATGACAACTTGAGACGGCGCGTGCCCGGCCGTCGATGCCGGCGAGCACTCGCGCCGTCAGTCGCGCGAGCGCTCGATCAGGGCGTGCCGCTGGTGCTGCCGCCGGTGCCGCCGGTCGGGCTGTTCGCCGTGGTGCCGGCCGCCGCCACCGCCGAGAGCAGCGTGGCCGAGGGCGTGCCGTTGCTGGTGAAGGCGCCGGCGGCCTGCAGCGCGTCGAGGTCCGCGTCGGCGCCGGGCTGGCCCGGCGTGAACGCGGTAGTCAGGAAGGCCGAGGTGGACAGCGTGATGCCGTAGAGCTTCTTCAGCACCGCCGCCACGCCGCCTTGCGCTGCGGCGAGATCCGCGTTGTTGCTCGCCGCAGCCTGGTAGGCCGTGTTCGAGCCGAGGCCGGCGAGCAGCCCGTTGAGATCGGTGCCGAGCTCGGCCGCCAGGTAGACCAGCATCAGCTCGGTGAGCGGCGTGACGTTGAAGGTGCCGCTGCCGTTCGCCAGCGAGTGCAGCGTGGCCGAGCCGGTGCTGCCGGTGATCGAGCACGGCCCGCTGAACGCGAAGCTCAGCGTATAGGCGCCGCTCGCGGTGGCCGTGCCGGCTCCGTTGCCCTGTGCGCAGGCGATGGTGATCGAGGCATTCGCCATCGCCGCGCCCACCGCGGCCGTGCCGCTGATCTTGCCCGAGGCGACGGTCTGCGGCCCGACCGGGCCGCCTCCGCCGCTATCCCCGCCGCCGCCGCAGGCCGCCACCGTGGCTGCCGCGACGATACCCAGGCCGATCCACCGCGCGGCGCGCAGCTTCGTGTGATTCGTCTTCATCGTGGTTCTCCGTGATCTCGTGAATCGTCCAGACGCCGCCGGCCGCGCGCATCCGGAAACCTGCGCGGCCGGCGGCACGTGAATTCATGGCTGCGGCGTGGCGGCATCGAGCGCGGCCGTCGGCGAGGCCGGCCGCGGATTCGACGGCTCGGGCGCCGCGTAGCGCTGGTAGGCGTCGCGCATCCGGTAGAGCTGGGTGGCGAAGTAGGCCGCGCTGAAGCGGCCCTGGTTGAGCAGCAACTGCTGCGCGTCGTAGGCGAAGTCGAGGTTCTCCCCACCGTCGGCCGACAGGTAGTTGGTCGAGCCCACGCGCGTGCGGAAATTGAGCGGGAACTGCGCCGTGCCGCCGATCTCGACCAGGCCCGGCTTCATGCCCTGGCGCGGCGTGAGCGGGAAGCTGGCCGAGGCGCCGACGAAGGAGCCGCGGCCGCTGTGCTGCGCCTGGAAGCTGAAGGCGACGTCGTCGAACCAGCGCGTGGCCACCAGCAGCGGGCCCTTGTCGCCGCCCACGTAGCGCGCCACGCCGGCCTCGATCCAGAGCTTCCACGAAGGCTGCACCCAGCGGTAGCTGAGCAGCGCGCTCTTCTCGTCGGGCAGCGCGTCCTTGCCCGGCTCGCGGCGCAGGTAGGCCAGCTTCAGGCGCACCACGTCGGGCCGGCCCGGCACGAAGGCGGTGGTCTCGTTCTCGACGCCGAGATACTGCAGGTCGAACTTGCCGACCGAGGTGACGTTGAACACGCGCGGCGCGATCCAGAAGCTCTGCGCCAGCGCCGCGTCGGCGATGCCGCCGCGCAAGCGGTAGGCGCTGTAGAAGCGGCCGTCGTCCATGTTGCGGCTGTTGGCGATCGGCGCGATCGCGCTCGCGTAGAACTCGGCGCCGCGCCAGAGCGGCACGAAGGCGCGCAGTTCGGCGCCCACCGAATAGTCGAAGTTGCCGTAGTCGGTGCCGTACAGATAGCGGGTGACCGGCGCGATCTCGAAGCGCACCAGGCTGTGGCGGCCGGTCTTCGTGGACCAGTCGACGGCGGAGGCCGCGTAGGTCGGGCGCATGCGCATGGTCAGCGAGGCGTCGGCCGCGGTGGGCGAGCCGCCGGCCAGGAAGGCCGCGTAGGCGCCGCGATCGACGCTGACTTCCGCGATCGCCTGGTCGGCCTTGCGGATCACCACGCGGATCGTGTCGATCTCGCTGCCCGCGTGCCGCGCGGCGACGCCCAGCGCGATGCCGAGCGCGTCGGCCTCGTTCTGGTTGTAGCGATGATTCTCGTATTCGACCACCAGGTCGCGGCCGACGATGCCCGCGCGGCCGCGTTCGAGGCCGGCCGCCGAGAGCGCGTCGACGATCGCGTCGAGCGAGGTGGGGCCGGCCTCGGCGGCCTGGACCAGGGCGATGCGCTGCATGGCGAGCGGCGCGGCCGCCCGGCCCGACGCGGCCGGCGCCGACCAGGCAACGGCCGGCGACATCGATGACGCCGTCGCCACGCTTGCGCTCACCCGGTCCGAATCACGGCGAGGAGCTGATGCGACGGCAAGCTCGCCCGCCTCACCCTTGCCAAGCTCTGCCGTGGCCTGCGCGGCAGCCGCCGGCCCGGCCGCATCCTGCGCATGCCTCGCCTCGCAAGGACCGCCCTCGCAGCGCGAGGCATCGAAACGCCGGCCGAGCGGAATCTGGATGCCGACCGAGAACGCGGTGCGCTCGGCCACGCCGTTGGTGCTCTTCAGCGAACGCATCAAGGTGGCCACCACGCTCGCATCGGCCAGCCAGCGGATCGACGGCGACTGATAGCGGATGCCCGCATAGGGCGTCTTCGAATCGTGCTCGACCAGCAGCGACAGGCCGGTATGGAACACGTCCAGCTCCGCGCCGCCGAACACGCCGTCGAGCCGGTCGCCGCTGCCGTAGCCGAGCGTCAGCGTGGCCGGCCCGAGCACCTGCGAGACCACGCCATAGGTCGAGCGGAAGAAATGCGTCTGGCCGCCGATGTCGTCGATGCCGACGGCGATGTCGGGCTGGTAGCGGAACCACTTCGGCACCGCCACCTTCAGGTTCGCCATCAGGTGGCGCACCACGATCGACTCGGCGCCGGGAAACACCGGCCGCACGTTGCCGGTGTAGTTCACCAGCCCGCCCGTGGCCTCGACATACGGCAGGATGCCGATCCCCGCCCAGGCCACGTCGGCCTTGGTGGCGGTGCCGCCGAAGCGCGGATCGATGTAGTCGTTGTACTGCCCTTCGAAAGTCCCTTGCGGCAAGGTGAAACCATAGGGGATCACCAGGCCGCCGCTGGGACCGAGCGCCGAGAGCGCCGGCGGCGCGGCCGACGCCGCGCTGCCCGCGAACGCCTGGATCGCGCCCAGCGCGACGATCCGCAGGCCATGCCTGGCCTTCGTCTTACGGTTCTTGTAGGTCATTGTTGTCGCTTGTCGTTGACGTGTGATCGTGGCGACGTCGTCCCCCCGCTCGCCGCGTCGAACCGCGCCGGCCGCCTCGGGGTGGCACGCCCGAGACAGGCCGGATCGGCTGCGACCAACCGCAGGCGACCACCGGCCTCCGCGCAACGGAGCTCGGCAATCGGTACGGTGTTCGGTGAGACATGCCCGGACCTCGGGCATGGACGACAATCGCGCTGCATCGCACCGGCCACCCCGCGTCGGATGCGTCTGCAGTCCTGCTGCCAGACCGTCGCCGCGCGCTTCACTCCAGGCCGCGCGGGCGACGCTGCAATGCAGCAAGAATTGTTCCCGATTTCGGCGATTGCTCCGTTTTCGTCAACGCTGGAATTCCCGGTTGCCGAAGTCGCAATAACGCGCAGAAGATTGCCTGACCCCATGCAAGCCGCCGCCGGGCGGCGTTCCGGTTACGTGACGCGCGGAACACGCGTTACGTGCGCGCGCAACCAAATATCCGGCCACGTTTCTCAACAGGCTTACGCTAAGCTGAATAGCCGCCATCCTCACCACGTCCAGGCGGCTGCTTCGCTTCACGTCGTTTCGATTTCGGGGAATCCAACATGACAAGCTTATTTTCGAGCGCTGGACCGGCACGCCGGTGCCTCGTCGCAGGAACGCTGGCTCTGTGGGCAAGCATCGGCGCCGCGCAGGTGCCGCCCGGCGGCGCCGTCTACCTGGCCGGCAACCAGGGCAGCGTGACGGTGCTCAACGCCGTCAACCTGAAGCCAATCGCCTCCATCCCGCTGGCCGGCGCGGCCGGCGCATACAGCCTGCAGGCCTCGCCTTCCGGGCAGCGCGTCTACGGCATCGCCTATGCATCGGGGCCGACCACCACTGCCACGCTGTTCGCGATCGACACCGCCAGCAACCGGGTGGTGGCCACGGCGGTCCGCGCCAACAGCACCACGGCCGGTTTCGCCTTGCCGGTCGGCTCCGGCAAGCTCTATACCAACGGCAACCAGACGCACCAGCCGCCCGTGACCGGCACCGGCGGCATCTACAAGAGCGATGCGGTGGTCAACGTGCTCGATGCCGGCACGCTGCAGCCGCTCAAGCAGATCGTGATCGCCACGCTCGGCGACGGCAGCGGACCGGGCGCCGCCATCACGGCATCGCCGGATGGCTCGCGCATCTACGCCGCCAACGTCAATTACCGCTCGATCGCCGTGATCGACGCGCAAACCGACACGCTGCTCGCGACCATCGACACCTCGAGCGTCAACAACGGCTATCCGGCGAGCCTGGCGGTCACGCCGGACGGCAGCAAGCTGTTCCTCGCGCAGGGCTTCAACGGCACCGAGCCCGGCAGGCTGGCCGTGATCGATACGGCCTCGCGCGCCATCGTCAAGCTGATCGACCTGCCCGGCGCCGGACCGAGGCCCGCGAGCCTGTCGATCTCGCCCGATGGCCAGCAGTTGTACGTGGCCAACGGCCAGGCCGACTTTCCCTCCCACCAGAACGGCCTGTTCGTGGTCGACGTGGCGACGCTGGCCGTGACCCGGTCGCTAGCCGCGCCCGACGACGTGTTCTCCTTCACCAACAGCGGCGTCGCGCAGGACGGCTACCGGATCCTGTTCAATCCCAGCTATACCTCCGCGGGGCAGACCGGCCTGCTCTCCCTGGATCCGGCCGAGAACCGCATCAGCGCGCGCGTGCTGCTGCCGGCCGGTGCCAACTGGTCGAGCGGCCTGGCCGTGGTGCCCGGCAACCGCGCCTGCGCGACGGCGCGATGAGCGCCACCCGGTGCCGAAGCATCGCATGGCTGCTCCGGCACCGGGATTGCGCTCGCCGGCTTGCTGCCGTCCCGCCGCCCGCTCAACTGAAGCGATGGCTGAACTCCAGCCACAGCGTGCGCCCGTAAGGCAGGTAGTAGCCGACCGTGTAATACGGCCAGCCGGCCGAATCGTCGTGCTTGATGGTGTTGAACACGTTGTTCATCACGAAGGTCAGCGAGGTATCGCGCGTGAACTGGTAGGACAGGCTCAGGTTGGCCAGCGTGGTGGGCGTGAGGTAGGCCGTCTGCGCGGCGTTGGGCACCTTGCCGTAGCGCTCGACCTGCACCGTCGAGGTCCACTTCGGGATCGACCAGGTCAGGCTCAGCATCAGCTTGTCCGGCCATTCCGGGTTGCCGGTCGGGTTGTTCAGCGAATGCAGCAGGTCCTGCACGGGGCTGTTGGCGTACTGCTGGTAGCGCAGGCTCAGCACCTTGGTGTAGTTCGCCGCCAGCAGGAAGTTGCCGATGCCGTGCAGGCGGAAGCGCCACTTGCCGCTCAGGTCGAAGCCGGTGGTCTTCTCCATCGCCGCGTTGATCGGGTTGATCAGGATGGTGTTGATCGCGCCGGGATCGAGCACGGCCGTGAGCGGGTTGCGAACCACGCGCGCCAGCGCATCCACGCAATCGGGCGAGGCCGCGCTCAGGCGCCCTTCGCGGCAGGCCGCCTCGGTGCGCAGCAGGTTGTCGGGATCGATGTTGGTGACCAGGTTGTCGATGCGGATGTTGTAGTAGTCGGCCGACAGGTCGATATCGGGCGTGGGCGCGAGCACGAAGCCCGCGCCCCAGGACTTGCCGTTCTCCGGCTTCAGTTGCGCATTGCCGGTCTGCACGAAGTTCGAGCCCGGCGCCACGTTCGCGTATTCGCAGTTGGCCAGCGACTGGCCGGACTGGTTGCAGCGGAAATAGTCGGTGGTCGACTCGAAGTAGCCCTTGGTCGGGCTCTGGAAGATGTAGTTCATGTCCGGCGCGCGAAAGCTGGTGCCGTAGTTGCCGCGCAGCAGCAGCTCGCGCAGCGGCCGGTATTCGAGGCCGAGGTTGTAGGTGAACTTGTGGTTGCGCGTGCCGGCGAAGGAATAGTCGTCGTAGCGCGTCGCGACATCGGCGTTCAACTGGCGGAAGATCGGCACGCGCAGCTCGAGCGCGGCCGCGTAGCGCTTGCGGTTGCCGCTCGCGCCGTAGATGCCGGCCGAGTTGTAGTAGCTGCCCTGGTCCAGTGCCGGGTCCACCGAATTGCTGAAGCCCTGCGTGCCGTATTCGATCACGCCGGCGGCGCGCACCGGCCCGGCCGGCAGGCGGAACAGGTCGCCGTTGGCGGCCAGGCTGAAGGTCTGCGTCCAGGTGTTGTTCTGGCTTGCGGATTCGCCATAGAGCGAGCCGAATTGCGCGGGCGTGAGCGGTGTCGAGAAGCGCGTCGGGTCGGGCGCGTAGATCGGCGCGCCGTCGGCCGCGGTGCCCAGTTGCGGGCCGAGAAAGTAACTGTCGATGCCGGCACGCAGGCGCGGCACCGTCGCGCGGCTCTGGTAGCCAGAGGCGCTGTAGGTCAGCTCGTAGTTCCAGCTACTGTCGGGCAGCTTGCCGCGCAGGCCGGTGATCACGTTGGCGGCGAAATCGTCCCAGCGCTTGTTCCAGACCGAGGCGCCGCCGATCTCCTGCGGCGAGAAACGCCGCGTCCAGGTTTCGTTGGCCTGGGTGAGATCGTTGAAGAAGTAGCCGGTGCCGCCCAGCGCCGAAGTCCAGCTCGGGCCGCGCGTGTTGTTCTCGGTCTGGTTCCAGGCGGTCGATACCGAGCCGAACAGCGTGACCAGCTCGCTGAGCCGGTACTCGACGCCGCCGTAGAGGTTCTCGCTGACATTGTTGGTCTGGGTGGTCCAGAACGCGGGCTTGGCACCGCCGCTGCCGCAATACGCGCCCTTGGCGGCATTGACGGTCGAGACGCCGCCGAACGCGCCGATGCCGCCCAGCGCGCCGCAGGCGCCGGCGCCGCCGAGGTAGGCGCCCGTGTCGAGGTTCTGGCGCGACCAGATGGTGGTGGGCGTCTCGCCTTCGAGCGAGGCCGAGGACATGAAATCGCGCTGGCCCGACCAGATCGGATTGGTCTTGCTGATCTCCAGGCCGAACACCGTGCTCAGCGCGCCGAATTCCTTGCCGCCCGATACCTGCAGGCGGCCGTTGCCGCCGCCGCCGTCCCAGGTGCGCCCGCCCTTCAGGTTCACCTCGATGCCGTCGATGTGCTTCTTCATGATGATGTTGACCACGCCCGCGATCGCATCCGAGCCGTAGACGGCCGAGGCCGCGCCGTTCAGGATCTCGATGCGGTCGATCATCTCCGAGGGGATGTTGGCGAGGTTCACGAAGTTGACGTTGCCGTCGTAGGCGATCGGGTAATCGGCCACACGGCGGCCGTCGACCAGCACCAGCGTGTGATTGGCGCCGAGCCCGCGCAGGTTGATGGCATTGGCGGCCGGCGTGAAGGTGTTGCCGTAGTCGGCGCCTTGCGAGAAGCCGGTGTTCTGCGTCTGCGATTGCAGCGCGTCGTAGACGTTGCGATAACCCTTGGCTTCGAGATCCTTGCCGGTGATGACGGTGACCGGCGTGGCGCCCTCCTTCTCCGTGCGCGGGATGCGCGAGCCGGTCACCACGAAGGTCTTCAGCGAGGTGGATTTCGGCGCGGCGGCCGTGGATGGCGATGCCGCCGTGCCGGCTGGTGTTGCGACGGCTGGCGTTGCGACGGCGGCAGCAGCGGCGCTGGCCGCGGGCGGCGCATCGGCGACGGCCGGCGCGGACGCGGCCACGGTTTGCTGGGCCAGCGCCGGCACGGCGCTGGCAAGCGAGATCGACAGGCAGAGCGCAGCCGCGCCCCACCCGGTCACGCGGGATATCTTGTCATGCGAGTTCATGTTGATCTCGTCTATCGGCCGAACGACCCTCGGCTGACCGGCCCGGCGCCGCTCGTGACGACACCGGGCCCGCCCGCCCCCTCTGATTCGCGTCTTCGCCGCGCGTCCGGATCACGAGACGCCAGGCGAAAGCCATCGCGCAATGGCACGCGAGATTTTTCTAAGACATCCTGAATACCGGCGGCACGCCGGCAAGGACCGGGGGAGACTTTATCGACGCGCCCGGCCCGTCACAAACGATATTTCCGCATATTGATGTGAGGAATTCGGGCGTATTTCCGAGCGCGGAATTTCGCCGCTTTCAACAATCCAGGAGATTGCACACGCAACCACCCGGCAAGCCGACACGGAATATCGATATGCGCGTCGAAACGAAATGCAAAGCGGCTTTTCGGGCTTGTGCGCGCGACGATTCTGCTTCAGTGTCTCGATACTTCAGACCAATATCGACGCCGGGCCGCACTCGCCGCGCCGCAACCAGTCGGATCTCCTCATGAAAACCTCGATGAAGAAGGCCTCGATGGGCCTGCTGCTCGCTGCCGCGAGCGCCTGTTTTTCCTCCTCGTTCGCCGCCACCCAGCCGGCGAGCCCGGCGGTCCACCTGCCGCCCGGCATCGCCTGGCAGCAGGGCGACATCGATGCCGCGTTCGCCCGGGCCAAGCGCAGCAACAAGCCGCTGCTGCTGTACTGGGGCGCCGTGTGGTGCCCGTCCTGCAACCAGGTGAAGGCGACCGTGTTCAGCCAGCAGGTGTTCAAGGATCGCTCGTCCTTCTTCGTGCCGGTTTATCTCGACGGCGACGCGGAAAACGCGCAGAAGCTCGGCGAGCGCTTCAAGGTGCGCGGCTACCCGACCATGATCCTGTTCCGTCCCGACGGCACCGAAGTCACGCGCCTGCCGGGCGAGGCCGACCTGGACCGCTACATGCAGGCGCTCTCGCTCGGCATGAACGCCACCCATCCCTTCAAGCAGACGCTGGCCGCCGCGCTGCGCGACGGCGCCGCGCTCAAGCCGGACGAGTGGCGCATGCTGGCCGATTACTCCTGGGATACCGATGGCGGGCTGCCGGTGCCGGGAGAACGTGTCGCGCAGACCTTGCAAACATTGGCCGCGCATGCGCGTGCCGATCACGCGCCGAAGGAGGCGCTGCGCTTCGCGCTGAAGGCGGCCGTCACGGCCGCCGATGGCGAGCCGGCCCAGCAGGGCGAACTCGACAAGGCCGCGGGCCTGGCGGCGCTGCAGGCGACGCTGAACGATCCGCGCCTGAGCCGCGAGCAATCCGACGTGCTGGTTGCCGCGCCGGCGGACCTGGTGCGCTGGCTCGCCAAGGACGCGGCCGAACGCGCGCGCCTGAGCCAGGCCTACGACGCGGCGCTCACGCGCCTGTCGACCGATGCCTCGCTGTCGGCGATCGATCGCACCATCGCCCTGCACGGGCGCGTGTCGCTGGCACGGCTCGCCGCGCCGAAGGGCACGCCGCTGCCGGCGCCCCTGCTCGACACGGTGCGCAAGCAGGTGAGCGCCACCACGCAGGCGGCCACCAATCCCTACGAGCATGCGGCCGTGGTCAGCGAAGGCGCGGACACGCTCACGGACGCCGGCCTCTACGACGATTCGGATGCGCTGCTCGAGGCCGAGCTGCCGCGCTCGTCGACGCCCTACTACTTCATGTCCGGCCTCGCGGCGAACGCGAAGGCGCGCGGCGACAAGGCGGCCGCGCTCGAGTGGTATCGCAAGGCCTACGAAGCAACCAGCGGCTCGGCCACGCGGCTGCGCTGGGGCGCCACCTACCTGGCGAACGCGGTGACGCTCGCGCCCGAGGACAGCACGCGCATCGAAGGCATCGCCAGCGGCGTGCTGAACCAGGTCGGGCAGACGCGCAATGCGTTCTACGGCGCGAATCGACGCGCCCTGAGCAAGGTGGTGACGCAGCTCGTGCAATGGAACAAGGACGGCCGCCACGAGGGCGCGGTCAAGTCGGTGGTGAAGCAGTTCGAGGGCGTGTGCGGGAAGCTGCCGGCCGGCGATCCGCAAACGTCCACCTGCCATGACCTGATCCAGCCGGCGAAAGCCTGAGCCCGGCCATCTTCCCCATGCGGGACCTGCCGCCCGGCGATGCCTCGCCGCGAGCGAGCAGGTCCTGAATCAAACACGATCGCGCCTGCCCACCGCCCGGGCGAACACGGCGCGATACGTCGCGATACGTCGCCTCCCTCCCCTGCCTCGATATTTCCCTGTCGCGATGTCGCGTGCATGTTTCGCGATCCCGATCGATTCGATCGCGCCGTCCGTCCAATCTTCCATCGCAAACTGGCACCGTCAAAACTGTTCCATTAACAAGCCAGTTATCGAGCCGGTTCCCGAATGTACCGGGCTGGACAATTAATACGCGGCAATGACAAGCCGCTTCTCCCTTATTTCCAAATATTTTCTGGATACCGGCGAACCCTTTTCTTTTTGATATCGGAAATATTCGTCGGATCATTGAAAGGCGCTTGACAAGGTTTTTCTCTTGAATAAACATTCATGCATATACATGCAAACAAAGCAGCCGAGGGCCGTAACGATTGAGCGGTACGTTCCACTACCCGTTCCGAGCGGGAAGCGGAGCATGCGAGGCGATGGCGTCATTCCTTCGCGCGTGCCCCGTTTCCCCGTCCATGCGAGGAATGCGGCCTGATACCGGTTATAGCGCCCAGCGGCTTGAGCGCGGCCCGTAGTACGTGTCTCATCTGATGTTGCAGCTCGAAGTCAAACAACACGCTGTGCTCTGGACCTGACGATCCCCCGATCGCCAGCGTCCCGTATCGCCGCGCCGTCCCCACACGTGTCGGCCGGAACGGATGAGTTTTGCCCGCGGAATGAAAAAACGCGCTTAACCGGTTTGTGAAGCCATTTCAAAATCCGGATAACTTTATTAAGCGCAAGCGTAGTTTGTATTTCCGTCTACGTAATCCTACGTAAATCGGAAAATGCCTGCTTATTTTGTTCCGGTTGGATTCGGGAATTCGATTTTCAGTGGAACGGACCGATACGCGCGATGCCGTGGCATTTGGCGTGGCGCATGTCGATGCAACGCTTTACGTGGAAAGGATGCCGACATGACACATCTCGAAGTCGCAAGCCCGGCGCTCGATGCGCTCGACGCGAGCCATTCGCGCCATCGCGCCGCCGCGACGCTGGCCGAGCACGCCCTCGACACGCTGGCCGACGTGCTGCGCCTGCGCGCCGCGACGCTGCCCGGGCAGACCGCCTTCATCCACCTGGTGGACGGCGAAGGCGAGACCCGCACCGTGAGCTATGCCGAGCTGCAACTGCAGGCCGGCGCGATCGCGCGCCACCTCGCCGCGCGCGGCGTGGCCGGCAAGCGCGTGCTGATGCTGTTCGAGGCCGGCATCGACTACATCGCCGCGCTGTTCGGCGTCTGGATGGCCGGCGCGGTGGCGGTGCCCTCGTTCCCGCCGGTGGGCACGCGGGCGCTGGGGCGGCTCGGCGCGATCGCGCGCGACTCGCAGCCCGAGCTGATCCTGACCGATTCGCGCTTCACCCGGCTGCGCGAGCGCGTGCTGGCGCTGCTGCCGGACGGCTTCCCGGAGGAGGCCTGGACCGAGGCCGATGCGCTTTTTCGCGCCGATACTCATGCATATGCATACAACTCGGCCGATGCCGGCCCGGCCTTGCCGGTGCTCGATCGTGAGGCGCTCGCCCTGCTCCAGTACACGTCGGGCTCGACCTCCGATCCGAAGGGCGTGATGCTGACCCACGGCAACCTGCTCAGCAACTGCCACGGCGCGAGCCGCTGGATGGGCGGCCCGCGCGAGCGCGTCGGTTGCACCTGGTTGCCGCCCTATCACGACATGGGCCTGATGGGCGGCATCCTGCAGCCGATCTACGAGGGTTTCCCGACCGTGATCCTCTCGCCCGGCCACTTCGTCCAGCAGCCGCTGCGCTGGCTGGCGGCGCTCTCGCAGTACCGCGTCACCACCACCATCGCGCCGAACTTCGCCTTCGACCTCTGTTGCAACGCGATCGGCGACGAGGTGCTGCCGCTGCTCGACCTGTCCACGGTCGAGGCGATCTACTGCGGCGCCGAGCCGGTCCGGCGTCGCACCTTCGAGCGTTTCGCCGAGCGCTTCGCGCGCTGCGGCTTCCGTGCCGAGGCCTTCGGCCCCTGCTACGGACTGGCCGAGGCCACCGTGTTCGTCTCGGGCAAGGTGGACGGCGCCGCGCCCGCCTTCGTCGAGCTCGACCAGGACGGCCTGGCGCGCGGCGAGGTGCGCGAGATCGCGGCCGATCATCCGCGCGCCCAGGCGCTGGCCTCCTGCGGCGCGCCGGCGCCGGGCCACGACGTGCGGATTGTCGGCCCGGACGGCCGCGCGCTGCCCGACGGCGCGATCGGCGAGATCTGGGTGGGCGGCCCGAACATCGGCATCGGCTACTGGAACCAGCCCGAGCGCAGCGAGGAGACCTTCTACGCGCGCCTGGAAGGCTCGGCACAACGCTATATGCGCACCGGCGACCTGGGCTTCCTACGCGCGGGCGAGCTGTACGTCACCGGCCGCATCAAGGACCTGATCATCCACGCGGGCCGCAATCTCTATCCTCAGGATATCGAACTGCTGGTGGAGGAGCTCGACGCGCGGATCCGCCCGAACGGCGTGGCGGCCTTCTCGATCGACGACGGCCAGGGCGAGCGGATCGCCGTGGTGGCCGAACTCCGGCGCGGCGAGAAGGTGGCCGAGGGCGAGCTGCAGACGCTGCGCGAGGCGATCGTCGAGCGCGTCACGCAGCAGCTCGGCGCCGCGCCGCACCTGATCCATTTCGCGCCGATGGGCGCGATCCCCCTGACCACGAGCGGCAAGATCCAGCGCTACGCCACCCGCCACGCGCTGCTGACGCAATCGCTGGCGAGCTATCCCCACGCACGCGCCTGAGCCCGCGAAGGACATCATGGACATCCAGACCCAAACCTCCCCCTCTCGGCCCGCGCCGCTCGCCGATCGCACCGGCGCCACCGAACGGCGCCTGGCCTGGCTCACGGTCGGGATCCCGGCCGTCGGCGCGCTCGCGGCCGTGGCGCTGGCGATCGTGCACGGCATCGGCTGGCTCGAGATCGGCCTGCTCGCGGCGATGTACCTGGTCACCGCGCTCGGCGTCGAGGCGGGGCTGCATCGCTTCTTCTCGCACCAGGCCTTCAAGGCCGGCCCGGTGGTGACCGCGCTGTTCGCGATCGCCGGCTCGATGGCCGCGCAGGGGCCGATCCTGTTCTGGGCCGCCACGCACCGCATGCACCACGCCTTCACCGACCAGGAAGGCGACCCGCATTCGCCGCGCCTGCACGGCGAGCATCTCGGCGGGCGCCTGCGCGGCATCTGGCACGCGCACGTCGGCTGGCTGTTCACGCTGCGCCGGCAGAACTGGAGCCAGTTCACCCCGGACCTGCTGCGCGACCGCTGGGTGGTGCGCCTGAACCGCCTCTACTTCCTGTGGATCGCGCTCGGCCTGGCGCTGCCGACGCTGGCCGGCTGGCTGATCGGCGGCACCGGCTACGCGGCCCTGACGGGTTTCCTGTGGGGCGGCCTGCTGCGCATCTTCCTGGTCGACCAGGCCACCTGGGCGATCAACTCCTTCGCGCACAGCTTCGGCCCGCGCCCGAACAGCACCCGCGACCAGAGCCGCAACGTGTTCTGGCTGGCCCTGCCGGCGGTGGGCGGCGGCTGGCACAACAACCATCACGCCTTCCCGGCTCTCGCACGCACCAGCCAGCGCTTCTGGCAGCTCGACCTGTCGGGCGGCCTGATCGAGCTGCTGGCGGTGTTCGGCCTGGTGTGGGACGTGCGCCGCCCGGCCCCCGAGCGCAGCCGCGCCACCCAGTCCTGAGCGCCCGCCTTCCGGAGATTCCTTCATGACCCAGCTCGATCTCACCCCCGCGCCCACCCTTCCCGACGACCAGCCGGTGCGCGGCGTCAGCGTGCTCGACGCGCGCGGCGCCCGCATCAAGGCGATGACCGCCTTCGGCGTGATGACGATTCCGCTGGCCGGCACGCTGGCGGCGGCCTGGCTGGCCTGGGCCGGCTACGCCACGCGCGTCGACGCCTGGCTGTTCGCCGCGATGTACGTGCTGCACATGGCCGGCGTCTCGATCGGCTACCACCGCTTCCTGGCCCATCGCGCCTTCAAGACCTCGCCGCTGTTCCGCGCGCTGATCCTGATCTGCGGTTCGATGGCCGCGCAAGGCCCGATCCTGTTCTGGGTCACCACGCACCGGCGCCACCACGCCTACAGCGACCGCCCGGGCGACCCGCATTCGCCCAACCTGCTGGGCGAGAGCCGCGCCGAGCGCCTGCGCGGGCTGTGGCACGCCCACATGCCCTGGATGATGTCGCCCGAGATGTCGAGCTGGAGCTATTTCGCGCAGGACATCCTGAAGGACCGCAGCCTGCTGTTCTTCAATCGCACCTACTTCTACTGGGTGCTGCTCGGCCTCGCGATCCCGACCGTGGCCGGCGGGCTGATCACCGCGAGCTGGATGGGCGCGCTGTGCGGCCTGATGTTCGGCGGCTTCGCGCGCATGTTCATCGCCAACCAGTTCGCCTGGTGCGTCGGCTCGATCTGCCATCGCTACGGCAGCCGCCCGTTCGACACGCGCGACCACAGCACCAACAACTGGATCGTGGCCTTCCTGACCTTCGGCGAGGGCCTGCAGAACAACCATCACGCCTTCCCGGCCTGGTACCGGCACGGCGTGCACTGGTGGGAGCCGGACCTGTCGGGCTGGATGCTGGCGCTGTTCGGCCGGCTCGGCATCGTCGAGGAGCTGCGCTCGCCCAGCCGCGAGGTGATCGAGCGCGTGCGCAAGCGCGAGCCCGGCGGCGCCTGAGCGCGCCGCATCCCGATCGTTTTGTTTTGCCTTGCCTTCTTCAACCCTGAGGAGTACGCATCATGGCGTTCATGTCGAGCCTGTTCAGCAAGATCGGCTTCATCGAGGAAAAACGTTCCTCGACCCCGCTCACCGAGGCGGGCATCCATCAATGGCTGGTCGAGCGGCTGGCCAGGCAACTCAGCGTGCCGGTCGCGCAGATCGATCCGGCCCGCACCTTCGAGTCCTACGGGCTCGACTCGCTGGTCGCGCTGCAGGTCGCGGGCGATCTCGAGAAGCTGCTCGAGCAGCGTCTGTCGCCGGCGCTGCTGTTCGAACACCAGAACATCGACGACCTGGCGAGCTATCTCGCCGCCGAACTCGCCACCGGCGAGATCAAGGCCTGAGGCCCACCAAGGAGCGAACCGATGGCAACCATCCAACTACCGCAGCAGCAGACCCCGGGCTTTCGGGACTTCGTGCAGTCGATCAAGTCGCTCGACGGCGAGCGCCTGGCCGACGCGATTCCGCGCGAACTCTACGAACCGCGCCTGGCGCGCGGCCTGCTGGGCTTCTTCGCCAGCACCGCGCTCTACGTGGGCGCCGTGATCGGCGTGCACTACGCGCCGCACTGGTCGCTCTGGATCCCGCTCTGGCTGCTGGCCGGCCTGGGCGGCTGGGGCCTGTTCTGCATCGCCCACGATTGCGGGCACAACTCCTTCTCGAAGAGCCGCCGCTTCAACTTCGCGCTCGGCCAGATCGCGCTGTTCCCGCTGCTCTACCCGTTCCACGGCTGGCGCCACATGCACAACCTGCATCACGCCAACACCAACAGCCTGGAGATGGATACCGACTGGCGCCCGGTGCTGCCGGAGCAATACCGCCGCATGGGCGCCTGGGAGAAGCTCGTGTACCGCAGCACGCGCAGCTGGCTGTTCTGGCTGGGCACGGTCAACTACCAGCGCCACTCGGGCTTCAAGCCCAGCATGTTCCCCAAGCGCGAGGCCCGCAACGACGTGCGCCGCTCGGTGGTGATCACGGTGCTGTTCGCCGCCGTCTACCTGCCCACCCTGGTCTGGTTCACGGGCTGGCAGGGTTTCCTGCTGTACTTCCTCGGCCCCTGGCTCGGCATCCACGCCTGGTTCAGCACCACCACGATGATGCATCACATCTCGGACGAACTGCCGTTCCTGACGCGCGAGCACTGGAGCCTGAACGGCAGCCGGCTGATGATGACCACCGACTACGAGTACCCGAAGTGGCTGCACTTCTTCACCCACAACATCTCGGTGCATGCCGCCCACCACGTGGTGCCGGTGATCCCCTTCTACAACCTGCCCAAGGCACGCGAGGCACTCAAGCGCGCCTATCCCGGCTCGATCCGGCAGAAGCCGTTCACGCTCGGCGAGGTCTGGAAGGTGATCCGCGCCTGCCATCTCTATGACCCGGTGCACGGCTACTACCGCTCGTTCGAGGCGGTCGCCACGCCGCCCGCGGCCACCCCGCCGCGCGCCGATTCGGCGATCTGAGCCCACTACCTGAGCCAACTACCCGGCTTCATCAGGCCACTCTGGCAGGAGAAGGACGATGTCCAATACTTCCGAGTCATCCCTCCCGCACGGCGCGGCGGCCGCCGCCGCGCCGGCGCCTTCGCCGGCACGCGCGGCGAGCCCCGCGATGTCGTTCGGCAAGCGCGTGCTCAAGGGCTATGTCGGCGCACTCGGCGCGGTCTCGCCGGCGGCCGCCGCGCGGCGCGCCAGCGACCTGTTCGGCTATACGCGCACCTTCCGCAAGACGCCGCCCAAGGACATGTCGCCGCTCGGCGCGCGCCGCTTCGAGATCCGCGGCGTGGACGGCGTCACCCACGGCCATCTGTGGGGCAAGGGCGAGCGCACCGTGCTGCTGGTGCACGGCTGGGGCGCGGACAGCGCCACCATGTTCTCCTTCGTGCCCAAGCTGCAGAAGGCCGGGTTTCGCGTGGCCGCCTTCGACGCGCCGGCGCACGGCGTCTCGCCCGGCACGGTCACCACCATGACGGCCTTCAAGAACGCCGTGAAGGGCGCGATCGAATCGCTCGGCGGCGTGCACGGCATCGTCTCGCACTCGCTGGGCAGCATCGCCTCGACCGGCGCGATGGCCGAGCTCGGGCCCGACAGCGTGGACGGCATCGTGATGCTGGCGCCGCCCTGCACGCTGCCGGCGGTGATCGACCGCTGGTCGGGCGACTTCCTGCGCCTCGCGCCCAGCGTGATGGACGCGATGTATGCCGAGCTGCATCGCCGCAACGGCGTGCCGCCCCAGCATTGGGACATCGGCGCGCTGGGCCGGGGCCTGCGCACGCGGATCTTCGTGATGCACGGCCCGAACGACAAGATCGTGCCGATCTGCGAATCGGAAAACATCGCCGCGGCCTTGCCGCACGTGCGCTTCGAGCGCGTCGAGAAGGTCGGCCACGTGCGGATCCTGTCGGACGCGCGCGTGATCGAGCGCGCCACCCAGTTCCTCGCGATCGGCGGCGAGCCGGCGGCGAACGCGCCGTCGCTCGCGCCGGCCGCGGGCTGAGCCGAGGGGACCACCATGCTCTATCCCGAACTGTACCGAAGCCTGGAACGCGCGCGCTGGGACATGCAGCACGACGTCGACTGGGACCGCTTCGACGCCTCGCTGCTGTCCGACGAGCAGGCGCTGTCGATCAAGATGAACGCGATCACGGAATGGGCGGCGCTGCCCGCCACCGAGATGTTCCTGCGCGACAACGTCGACGACAGCGATTTCTCGGCCTTCATGTCGATCTGGTTCTACGAGGAACAGAAGCACTCGCTGGTGCTGATCGAGTACCTGCGGCGCTTCCGTCCCGAGCTCGCGCCCACCGAGGACGAGCTGCACGCGGTGCGCTTCCCGTTCGACCCGGCCCCGGCGCTGGAGACGCTGACCCTGCACTTCGGCGGCGAGATCCGCCTCAACCACTGGTATCGCTGCGCCGCGCACTGGCACACCGAGCCGGTGATCCGGCAGATCTACGAGCTGATCTCGCGCGACGAGGCGCGCCACGCGGCCGCCTACCTGAAGTACATGCGCCGCGCGCTGGACCGGCACGGCGACGAGGCGCGCCTGGCCTTCGCCAAGATCGGCACGCTGATGGCCAGCGCCAACCGCGCGGCCAAGGCGATCCACCCGACCAACCTGCACGTGAATCGCACGCTGTTCCCCAACGACACGGTGCAGAGCCGCCTGCCCGATCCGGAATGGCTGGGCCGCTGGCTCGACACGCAGATCCGCTTCGACCGCGACTGGGAGAACCGCGTGGCCGACCGCATCCTGCACAACCTGTCGATCCTGCTGGAGCGTCCGCTGCTCAACGTCAAGGACCTCCACAAGCTGCGCAAGCAGCTGCACCAGAACCTGGAAGGCGCGAGCGCGGGCGCGGCCGCCGCCGAGCCTGCCCTGCAGCACTGATCCGGAGAACGCCCACGATGTCCGAACTCACCGTCGAATACCGCACCTGGATGTGCCTGATCTGCGGTTACCTCTATGACGAACGAAGCGGCGACCCGAACGCCGGGATCGCCGCCGGCACGCGCTGGGAGGACATTCCCGACGACTGGCGCTGCCCCGAATGCGACGTGCCCAAGCTCGACTTCGAGATGGTCTCGATCTGAGGCGCGGCTTCCCGAGCGCCATTTCCCAAGACACCAAGGACTCCCCACCATGCAATACAGCGACCTGGCGACACCCGATTTCCTGAAGAACCCCTACCCCGTGTTCGACGCGATGCGCGCCGAGGGCCAACTGGTCAAGCTCGCACCCAAGCTCTACGCGACCTCGCACTACGGCTTCGGCGAGAAGCTGCTGCTCGACCGCCGCTTCGGCAAGGGCATCGTCGAGGCGGTCAAGGCGCGCTACGGCGAGGGCGTGATCGACCAGCCGCCGTTCCGCACCTTCCGCTCGATGCTGCCGGGTCTGAACCCGCCCAAGCACACCAACCTGCGCGCGCTGCTGATGAAGTCCTTCAACGCGCGCCAGGTCGAGAAGTTCCGCGAGGCCTCCTACACCATCTCGGACCAGTTGATCGACCGGCTGGTGAAGGAGCCGCAGGGCGACCTGGTGACCGGCTTCGCCTTCCTGCTGCCGATGCAGACCATGTGCACCATCCTCGGCGTGCCGCTGTCGGACGGCGCGATGTTCAAGCGCGCCGCCGATCGCGCGGCCGGCGCGCTCAACGTCACGCCGCTCAACGCCGAGCAGCTCGAGGAATCGCGCAAGTCGGCGATCGAACTCGAAACCTACTTCGCCAAGGTGCTGGCCGAGCGCCGCAAGGAGCCGGGCGACGACCTGATCTCGCAGATGATCCTGGCCGAGGAAGACGGCCAGCGCCTGACCGACGACGAGATCGTCGCCAACCTCTGCTTCCTGTTCGTGGCCGGCCACGAGACCACCGAGAACATGATCGGCAATACGCTGATCGCGCTGCAGCGCCACCCGGAGCAGCGCGAGCGCGTCAAGGCCGACCTCTCGATCATGCCCCGGGTGGTGACCGAGGCGCTGCGCTACGACAGCTCGGTGCAGATCGCCCAGCGCGTGGCGCTCGAGGAGGTCGAGCTGGAAGGCCAGACGATCCAGCGCGGCGACCTGATCTGCGTGTTCCTCGGCGGCGGCAACCGCGATCCGGAGAAGTTCGAGAACCCGGACCGGCTCGACATCGACCGCGAGAACGTGCGCCCGCTCTCGTTCGGCGGCGGCCTGCACTACTGCCTGGGCGCGCGGCTCGCGCTGCTGGAGATCGCGGCCGCGCTGGAGGTGGTCTACACGCGCCTGCCGAACCTGCACCTGACCAATCTCGACGCGCTGCCCTATCGCCGCAACAACGCGCTGCGCGGCGTCGATTCGCTGCTCGGCACCTGGTAGGACACGCGGCGCGCCGCGTGAGCGAGGCGCCGTGATTGCTGCACGCAAGGCAGGGCCGCGCGGGCCGTCGCGCCGCGCCAGGCTCCGGCATGCCCGGCGTTCGGGCATGCCGGAATTCGGCCTCTTCATATGACGATGACCATCTGAAACCGGCATGAATCGCCGCGATCGTTGCGCATGCAACGCATGATCCCGGCGAGGACGGCCAAGCAAGCCAGGCGAAGGAGAACCTCAACTTGAGCGAGAACCAAACGGGCGCGACGGCACTGCCGGGCGCCGCCGACGGAAAACCGAAACGCAAGCGCAAGCTGGTGCTGCCGGTGCTGATCGTGCTGCTGGTGCTGCTCGCCGGCTACGCGATCTACTGGTGGCTGCACGGGCGCTTCTACGAGACCACCGACGACGCCTACGTGGGCGGCAACATCACGGTGATCTCGCCGCACGTGGCGGGCTACGTGTCGGAGCTGCTGGTGGAGGACAACCAGCGCGTGCGTGCCGGCCAGCCGCTGCTGCGCCTGCAGCCCGGCGATTTCGCCGCCGCGCTGGACGCCGCCAAGGCCAACGAGGCGGCCATGCGCGCCTCGCGCGCGCAACTGCTGGCGCGCCGCACGCTGCAGCAGACCCTGATCGACCAGGCCGGCGCCGAAGTCGCGGAGAAATCGGCCGCGCTGTCCTTCGCCCGGACCGACGCGGCGCGCTACCGCAACCTGCTCAGCACCGCGGCGGGCACGCGCCAGAGCGAGGAACGCTCCAGCGCCGCGCTCAAGCAGGCCCAGGCGCAGCTCGATTCGGCCTCGGCGAAGCTGCGCGAGGCGCGCCAGCAGGTGGGCGTGCTCGACAGCCAGATCGCCGGCGCCGATGCCGCGATCCTGCAGGCCGGCGCGGCCCAGCGCACCGCCGAGCTCAACGTCGGCTACACCGAGCTGCGCGCGCCGATCGACGGCTACGTGGGCAATCGCGCGATCCACGTGGGCAGCTACGTGACGCCCGGCACCCAGCTGATGTCGGTGGTGGCCGCCAGGGGTTTGTGGGTCGACGCGAACTACAAGGAGGACCAGCTGCGCCACATGCAGGCCGGCCAGCGCGCCAGGATCTGCGCCGACGTACAGTCCTCGCGCTGCTTCGAGGGTCGCGTGCACCTGCTGGCGCCGGCCACCGGCGCGGTGTTCAGCGTGATCCCGCCGCAGAACGCCACCGGCAACTTCACGCGCATCGTGCAGCGCGTGCCGGTGCGGATCAGCTTCGAGGCGGCCGACGGCGTGCTGGGCGTGCTGCGCCCGGGCCTGTCCACCACCGTGACGGTCGACACCCACGGAGCCTCCTGATGAGCGAGCTCGCCAAGCGCCCCGCCGGCGCGCCGGCCGAGGGCACGCCCGGCGCAGCCGGGGCCGGCGCTGCTTCCGGCCCGCCGCCGGCCGCCGCGCATCCGCCCGCCTGGCCGTTCGCGGTGATGTGCGTGGGCATGTTCATCGCGCTGCTCGACATCCAGATCGTGGCCTCCTCGCTGCAGGAGATCGGCGGCGGCCTGAGCGCGGCGCAGGACCAGATCGGCTGGGTGCAGACCGCCTACCTGATCGCCGAGATCACCGTGATCCCGATGTCGGGCTGGCTCACGCGCGTGTTCTCCACGCGCCGCCTGTTCGCCGGCTCGGCGCTCGGCTTCACGGCCGCCAGCCTGCTGTGCGGCTTCGCCTGGAACATCGAGAGCATGATCGTGTTCCGCGCGATCCAGGGCGTGCTGGGCGCCTCGATGATCCCCACCGTGTTCACCTCCTCGTTCCACTACTTCGACGGCAAGCGGCGCGTGATCGCGGCCGCCGTGATCGGCACCATCGCGTCGCTCGCGCCGGCGCTGGGGCCGATCGTCGGCGGCTTCATCACCGATACCGCCAACTGGCGCTGGCTGTTCTACGTGAACCTGGTGCCGGGGCTGCTGGTGGCGCTGGGCGTGTCGCTGGCGGCCGACATCGACCGGCCCGATCACTCCCTGCTCAAGGGCGCCGACTACGTGGGCATCGCGCTGATGGCGGTATTCCTCGGCACGCTCGAATACGTGCTGGAGGAAGGCGCGCGCTGGAACTGGCTCGACGACCCCATCATCCGCCGCTGCGCGGTGATCTCGGCCTGCGCGGGCAGCGTGTTCGTGGCGCGCTGCCTGAGCATCGACAATCCGATCGTCGACCTGCGCGCCTTCGGCAACCGCAACTTCACGATCGGCTGCATCCTGTCCTTCCTGACCGGCGTGGGCGCCTTCTCCTCGATCTACCTGACGCCGCTGTTCCTCGGCTACGTGCGCGGCTACGACGCCTGGCAGACCGGCGTGGCGATGATGCCGACCGGCATCGCCGCGCTGGTGGGCGTGCCGGTCTACGTGATGTTCGCGCGCAAGACCGACCTGCGCTGGCTGATGATGTTCGGCATGGCGATGTTCGGCCTGTCGATGTGGGACTTCCGCTTCATCACCCACGACTGGGGCAACCAGCAGTTGCTCTGGCCGCAACTGATCCGCGGCTTCCCGCAGGTGTTCGCGATCGCGCCGGCGGTCACGCTCGGCCTGGGCAGCCTACCGCCCGAGCGGCTCAAGTACGCCAGCGGCCTGTTCAACATGATGCGCAACCTGGGCGGCGCGGTGGGCATCGCGATCGTCGGCGCGATCCTGAACAATCGCACCAACCTGCATTTCACCGATATCGCCTCGCGCCTGACGGCCGCCAACCAGCCGATGAACAAGATGCTCGGCACGCTGGAGGCCCAGCTCGGCCCGGCGCTCGGCTCCGCCCAGGCCGGCGCGGCCGCCTCGCTGCGCGAGCTGCACGACATCGCGTTTCGCGAGGCGCAGACCATGGCCTATGGCGACGCGCTCACCACCATCATGATCGGCTTCATGTTCGCCACCCTGATCGTGCCGCTGATGCGCAAGGTGGTGCCGCCGCCGCCCCCCGATTCGTCGAAGAACGCTCACTGAGGCGCCTCCCAATGTCACGAACTCCTGATCATTCGTTTGCGCGGCCGCGCCGCCCGGGCCGCCCGGGCCGCCCGGCCCTCGCGCGGCCGGCGG
>NZ_VWWC01000112.1:0-24790 GCF_011753175.1 Burkholderia sp. Cy-637
TGCCGGCGCGGGCCGCCGGCCGTCACACGCGCGTCTGGCCGGCCGCCACGCTGGCCGCGCTGAAGGTCCTGGCGCGCCGCGAGCAGGCCTCGCTCTACGAGGTGCTGATCAGCGCCTACTTCGCCTGGCTGCATCGCCTGGGCGGGCAGGACGACCTGGTGGTCGGCATGCCGTATCACGATCGCGGCCGCGCCGAGCTGGCGCCGCTGGTCGGTTTCTTCGTCAACGTGCTGCCGGTGCGGGCCCGCGTGCGCGCGCATCGCAGCGGCGCGGCGCTGATCCGCGAGATGCGCGACACGCTGCGGCACGTCTATCGCCATCACGCGCTGCCCTTCGACCGGATCATCGGCGAATGCAGCGAAGCCAGCGGCGAGCTGTTCCAGACCACCTTCGACCTGCTGCCGACCACGCTCGCGCACGACGGCCGCGCGGCCGACGGCGAGGGCCTGCGGGCCGAGCTGCTCGACGAGGCGCCGCAGGCGCTGGTGGCCGACTTGTCGGTGACCTTCCGCGAAACCGGCGAGGGCCTGGCCTTGTCCTGCGTGCATGCCGTCGATCAGTTCGACGAGGCGAGCGTGGCGCGCTGGCTCGACAACTTCCAGTTGCTGCTCGAGGGCCTGGCCGCCGACGCCTCGCGCCCGGTCGGCGAGCTGGACTTCCTGACGCCGGCCGAGCAGGCGGTGGTGGCGCGGCTGCACAACGCCGAGGTGATCGACCACGCCGTGCTGCTGGCCGAGCCGGCCGGCCCGCGAGGCGGTGCCTTGCTGCATGCGCTGGTCGATCATCGGGCGCGCGTCTCGCCCTCGGCACCGGCCCTGGTATCCAGCGCCGGCACGCTCGACTACGCAGCACTGGCGCGCGAGACCGATCGCCTCGCCGGCCTGCTGGCGGCGGCCGGCGTGCTGCCCGGCAGCGTGGTGGGCGTGGAAGCCGTGCACGGCGTGGATGCGGTGCTGGCCATCGTCGCCACGCTGAAGGCCGGCGCGATCTGCTTCCCGGTCGACCTGGCGCTGCCGGCCGAGCGGCTGGAGGCGATCATCGCCGACAGCGGCTGCCGCCATATCCTGGCCCGCGCCGGCGCGGCGCTCGGCAGCTTCGACGGGCGGCGCCTGCCGCTCGAGCACGCGGCCTGGCGCGACCAGCCGGCCCAGGCGCCGGCGCTGTCGCTGCCAGCCGACCACGGCGTGTTCCTGACCTACACCTCGGGCACCACCGGCACGCCCAAGGCCTCGGTGCTCACGCATCGCGGCGTGGCCAACTATCTCGGCACGGTGCTCGATCGCTTCGGCTACACGCCGCGCGACCGCGCGCTGCTGTTCGCGCCGCTGAGCTTCGACGCCTCGCTCGAGGAGATCTTCACGCCGCTGATCGCAGGCGCCGCGCTGGTGATCGGCGAGGAGGACGTGAAGCGCTCGGTGCCGGCCCTGCTGGACTGCTGCCGCGCCCAGGCGATCAGCGTGCTGACCCTGCCGACCGCCTACTGGCGCGTGCTCGGCGAGCAACTGGCCGCCGAGCCGGCCGCGCGGCCCGCCTCGGTGAGGCTGATCAGCGTCGGCGGCGAGAAGATCACCACCGAGGCGATCCGGCAATGGCAGCGCGGCGGCGCGGCCGAGGCCGTCGCGCTCTACAACATCTACGGCCCGAGCGAGTGCTCGATCGGCTGCATCGTCGATCGCGTCGACATCGAGCGCGCGCTGGAGGACGGCGAGATCTACCTGCGCGAGCCGGTCGCCAATGCGCAACTGCACGTGCTCGACGCGCACGGCAACCGCGTGCCGGCCGGCATGCCGGGCGAGCTCTACGTGGGCGGCGCGGGCGTCTCGCAGGGTTATCGCGGCCGCGCCGCGCTGACGGCCGAGCGCTTCGTGCCCGATCCGTTCTCGACGGCGGCCGGCGCGCGCCTGTACCGCTCCGGCGACCAGGTCCGCTACGACCTGGACGGGCGCCTGCACTACCTCGGCCGCGCCGACTTCCAGCTCAAGGTGGATGGAATCCGCGTCGAGCCCGAGGAAATCCAGGCCGTGCTCGAATCGCATCCGGCGGTGGCGCAGGCGATCGTGCTGGCCGGCGAGCGGCAGCACGCGCGCAATCCACTGATCGGCTACGTGACGCTGGACCGCCAGGGCGGCGCCCCGGCGGCGCGCGCCACCGGCACCGACGGCGCGGCCCTGGTCGACTACCTGCGCGAGCGGCTGCCGCGCCACATGGTGCCGGCCCAGGTGGTGGTGATGGAGGCCTTCCCGCTGACCACCAACCAGAAGGTGGATCGCCGCGCGCTGCTGGCGGTGGCCGCCAACGACGCGGTGGTGGCCGCGCCCGCGCTGTCGGGCACCGAGTCGGCGCTGCTGGCGCTCTGGCACGAGCTGCTCGGCGACACGCGCTTCGGCATCGACGACAACTTCTTCAGCCTGGGCGGCAGCTCGCTGCTGGCGATCCGCATCAACAGCCGCGTGGAGGCGGCCTTCGCGGTGCGGCTGCCGGTGGCGGCGCTGTTCGACTGCCCGACCGTGCGCGCGCTGGCGGCCCTGGTCGAGCGGCTGCGCGAGGGGAGCGTGGCGGGCGGGGCACGCGAGGCGGGCGCCACGGCGGCCGGCGGCGCGCTGCCGGCGATCGAGCGCATCGAGGCGCTCGCCACGCCGCTGTCGGGCGCGCAATACCGGCTCTGGTACCTGCATCAGCGCGACCCGCTGAATACCGCCTATCACCTGCCGGACCTGCTGACGCTGGACGGCGCGCTCGACGAGGCGGCCCTGCGCGCGGCGCTGGCGGCCACGCTGGCCGAGCACGAATCGCTGCGCACGCGCTTCGTGGTGGAAGGCGAGACGCCGCTGCAGGTGATCGACGCGCCGGCCGCGCCGCAACTGGCGCGCCACGACCTCTCGACGCTCGCGCCCGAGGCGCGCCGCGCCGCGCTCGACGCGCTGGTGCAGCGCGAGCTCGGCACGCCCTTCGACCTCGAACGCGGGCCGCTGGCGCGCTTCAGCCTGGTCCGGCTGGCCGGCGAGGAACACGCGCTGCTGTCGATGTTCCATCACATCGTGATCGACGGCTGGTCGGTGGCCTTGTTCCAGCAGAGCCTGGCGCGCCACTACAACCAGGCGCGCGCCGGCCGGGCACCGGCGCTCACGGCCGCCGACCCGGCCACGCGCGCGCTGCAATACCGCGACTTCGCCGACTGGCACCGCCGCCTGCTCGACGGCGGCGAGCGCGAACGCCAGCTCGACTACTGGCGCGCGCGGCTCGACGGCACGCTGCCGGTGCTGCAACTGCCTACCGACCACGCCCGGCCGCCGCAGCCGAGCGGCGCGGGCGCGGCCTTCTCCTTCGAGCTCGACGCGGCGCTGGCCGCGCGGCTGGAGGCGGTGGCGCAGCGTCACCACGTCTCGATGTTCATGCTGCTGCTGGCGGCCTACGCGGCGCTGCTGGCGCGCTACGCCCGCCAGGACGACCTGTTGATCGGCGTGCCGGCGCTGGGCCGCGGGCGGCCCGAGTTCGAGCCGGTGGTCGGCTTCTTCGTCAACACGCTGGTGATGCGGCTGCGCGCCCAGCCCTCGACGCGCTTCGCCGAGCTGCTCGACACGGTGCGCGCCACCTGCCTGGAAGCCTTCGACCACCAGGACGTCGCGCTCGAGGAGATCGCCGCGGCCGTCAACGGCCAGCGCGAACGCGACGGCAGCGGCCTGTTCCAGACCATGTTCTCGTACCAGGACGGCGCCGCGCTGGAGACGGCCCGCTTCGACGGCCTGCACGCCGGCAATCTCGAACCCGAGCATCGCAGCGCGAAGTTCGACCTGTATCTCGCCACCTGGTCGCTGGACGGCCGGCTGCACGGCGGCTTCGAGTACAGCACCGACCTGTTCGAGGCCGCCACGGTGGAGCGCCTGGCCGCGCACTTCCGCCATCTGCTGGCGGGCGTGGCCGCCGATGCGGGCACGGCGCTGCACGCGCTGCCGCTGCTCGACGAGGACGAGCGCCGCTATCAGCTGGAGACGCTCAACCAGGCGCGCCGGCCGCTGGAGCCGGGCCTGACGGTGCGCGAGCTGTTCGCGCGGCAGGCCGCGCGCGTGCCCGAGCGTATCGCGGCGAGCTGCGGCGATCGTTCCATGACCTACGCCGAGCTGGACCGCGCCTCCGATCGCGTGGCCCACAACCTGCTCGCGCTCGGCGCGCGCGACGAGGCCCTGGTCGGGCTGCTGCTCGGCCGCGATCTCGGCTACCTGGTGGCGATGCTCGGCGTGCTGAAGGCGGGCCTGGCGTTCACGCCGCTGAACCCGGCCGATCCGCTGCCCAAGCTGGAGCGTGTGGCCGAGCTCGGCAAGCTGCGCTACGTGTTGCACGACGCGGCCGGCGCCGGCTGCGCGCAGGCATTGAACGTGGCCGCCGAGCGCGTGGCGCTCGACACGCTGCTGCGCGAGCCCGAGGCGCCGGGCGCGTTCCTGCCGCTCACGCCGGCCTCGCTGGCCTACGTGATCTACACCTCGGGCTCCACCGGCCTGCCCAAGGGCGCGATGATCGAGCAGCTCGGCATGCTCAACCACCTGCTGGCCAAGATCGACGACCTCGGCATCGGCGAGCGGGACGTGGTGGCCGAGATGGCCGTCACCACCTTCGACGTGTCGATCTGGCAGTACCTGGTGGCGCTGCTGGTGGGCGGGCGCACCGCGGTGATCCCCGGCGACGCGGCCTGGGATCCGCAACAGTTGTTCGCGCAACTGGATGCCGAGGGCGTGACGGTGTTCGAGTCGGTGCCCTCGCACATGAAGATCCTGATCGACGAGCTCGAATCGCGCCCGGGCGCCGAGCGCCTGCCGGGCGTGCGCGTCTACGTCAGCAATGCCGAGGCGCTCACGCCCGCGCTCTGCGAGCGCTGGTTCGCCTGCGTGCCGCATATCCCGGTGGTCAATACCTACGGCGCGACCGAGTGCTCGGACGACACCAGCCATCTGTGGATCCGCGAGCCGCTCGGCACCGCGCTGCCCTATGTGCCGATCCAGGGCACCCTGCCGAACCTGCGCACCTACCTGCTCGACGCACAGCTCGAACCGGTGCCGCTCGGCGTGACGGGCGAGGTCTATATCGGCGGTACCGGCGTGGGCCGCGGCTACCTGGGCGACCCGCTGCGCACGGCGCGCGCCTTCCTGCCCGATCCGTTCTCGGCGCTGCCCGGCAGCCGGCTCTACAAGACCGGCGACCTGGCGCGCTACCGCCCGGGCGGCACGCTCGAGTTCCTCGGTCGCGAGGACTTCCAGGTGAAGATCCGTGGCCAGCGCGTCGAGATCGGCGAGGTCGAGAAGGCGATCGGCGATCACGACAACGTGCGCCAGGCGGTGGTGGTGGCCGCGCGTGATGCGAAGGAGCGGCTCTACCTGCTCGGCTACGTGATCCCGCATCGCCACCCGGCGCCGACCGTGCCGGAGCTGCGTGCCTTCGTGGCCGAGCGCGTGGCGGGCTACATGGTGCCGGCCTCCTTCGTGCTGATGGACAGCTTCCCGCTCAACGCCAACGGCAAGGTGGACCGCAAGCGCCTGCCGCAGCCCTCGGACCAGGACGTGTTCCGCCGTCACGAGCACGTCGAGCCGGCGGCCGGCACCGAGGCGCAGCTCGCCGAGCTGTGGCGCGAGCTGCTGGAGGTGGACCAGGTGGGCGCGCTCGACAGCTTCTTCGAACTGGGCGGCCATTCGCTGCTGGCCGCCGAGCTCACGCTCAAGCTGCGCACCCGCTTCGGCGTGGCGCTGCCGCTGCGCGCGCTGTTCGAGGCGCCGCAGCTGCGCGCCGTGGCTGCCGCGCTCGATGCGCTGCGCGACGGGCAGGGCGCGGTGGTGCCCGAGCCGATCGAGCGTTTGCCCGCGCAGCCGCATTACGAGCTCGCGCCCTGCCAGGTGCCCGAGTGGTACGCCTACCAGATGGACCCGACGAGCCCCGTCTACAACATCAGCGTGTCGGACCTGTTCTTCACCGGCAAGCTGAACCGCGATGCCTTCGTCAAGGCTTGGCAGACCCTGCTCGACCGCCACGAGGTGCTGCGCGTGAAGTTCGACTACCGCGACGGCGCGCCGATCCAGATCGTCGATCCGTCGATCGGCATCCATGCCGGGGAGGTGTTCCTCGATCGCACGCAGTTCTCGGGCGCGGAGGCGATCGACGAGGCCAACCGGCTCGGCGCGCGCTTCGGCGTGGCGCCCTTCGATTTCGCCACCGGGCCGCTGTTCCGCCTGCACGTGGCCAGCTACGGCGGCGACTTCCACCAGCTGATCTTCGTGGTCCACCACATCATCTGGGACGAGACCTCGCTGATCAACCTGATGCTGGAGATGAGCGAGCTGTACAACGCCTACGCCGCCGGGCGGCCGCCCGAGGTGCCGGCCATCGAGGTGGGCTACTTCGACTACGTGCAGTGGATGCACCGCCAGTTGCGCTCGGGCGCCTTCGACGAACACAAGCGCTACTGGCTCGACATGTATCGCACGCTGCCGCCGCCGCTGGACCTGCCGACCGACCGGCCGCGCCCGAACGTGATGTCGTATCGCGGCGGTGCGCTGCGCAGCTGGCTGCCGCGCGGCGTGGTGCGCAAGATCGAGGCCTACCTGAAGCAGCACGACGTGACGCTGTTCATGCTGCAACTGGCGATCATCGACGCCTACCTGGCGCGCATCAGCGGCCAGCACGACTTCGTGATCGGCTGCCCGATCGCGGGCCGCGCCGACGAGCGCTTGAAGCCCCTGTTCGGCCTGTTCGCCACGCCGATGCCGATCCGCTGCACGATCGACGAGGGCATGAGCTTCGCCGGGCTGCTGGCCCAGGTGCGCCAGCGCACGCTGGATGCCTTCGAGCATTACCACTACCCGTCGAACCAGGTGATCGAGCAGTTGCAGCACGAGAAGGACCTGTCGCGGCCCAAGCTGTTCTCGATTATGTACGGGGTGCAGAACAACAAGAGCGACCTGATGAGCCGGATCCGCTTCGACGGGCTGGCGCTGAGCCTGGAGAACGTGGTGGACACCGAGAACAAGTCCTCGCGCTTCGACCTGAACTTCGTGGTCGACCAGTTCGGCAGCGACATCATGTTCAGCTGCATCTACAACGCCGACCTGTTCGAAGGCGAGACGGTGCGGCAGATGCTCGACAACATGACCGCGCTGATGGAGCAGGTGCTCGACGATCCGCACCAGCCGCTCGCGCGCTACACGATGGTCGGCGCGAACGGCAATCCGCCGGCCGTGGTGCACGGCGAGCCGGTCGAGTACGACGCGCGGGCCAGCATGCACTCGCTGTTCGCCCTGCAGGCCGCGCGCACGCCGCAGGCCACCGCGCTGGTGATCGACGGCGAGCGTCACGACTACGCGACGCTGAACCGCCAGGCCAACCGCCTCGCGCATTACCTGATGTCGCTCGGCGTCGAGCCGGGCGACAAGGTGGCGGTGCTGCTCGAGCCCTCGCTGGCGATGATCGTCTCGCTCTACGCGATCCTGAAGGCGGGCGCGAGCTTCGTGCCGATCGGCTCGCAGACGCCGCAAAAGCGCATCGACGCGATCCTGCGCGGCTCCCGCGCGCGCTGGGCCCTGACGGCCGGCGCCACGCGGCGCGCCTTCGCGCAGTTCGCCTACGACGTGGTGCTGGTCGACGAGGTGATGGGCGCGCTGGGCGGGTATTCCGATGCCGATCCGGCGCCCGTCGAGCCGCGTTCGCTGGCCTACGTGCTGCATACCTCGGGCTCGACCGGCACGCCCAAGGGCATCGAGATCGAGCATCGCGGCGTGGTCAGCATGATCGCCGACCTGCAGCGTACCTATTCGCTCGATGCGCGCGACCGCGTGCTGTTCCATACGCCGTTCACCTTCGACGTGTTCATCCAGGACGTGTTCTGGCCGCTGGCCTCGGGCGCGAGCGTGGTGGTGATGGGCGACGACTGGCTGCGCAGCGCGCATGCCTACGGCGAGCTGATCGAACGCGAGGGCGCGAGCTTCGCGCAGTTCGTGCCCTCGATGCTGGAGAGCCTGGTGCAGGCGCGCGAGCGCGGCGAGATCGGCGCCTTGCCCTCGCTGCGGCACGCGGTGGTCGGCGCGGCCGCGCTCTATCGCGGCCTGGCCGAGCGCTTCGCCGCCGCCTTCCCGGGCTGCCGCCTGCATAACCATTACGGCCCGACCGAGGTGACCGTCGACGCGAGCCGCTTCGATTGCAGCGAGCCCTATGCGGGCGACACCGTGCCGATCGGCCGGCCGGTGGGCAATGCCAGCCTGCATGTGCTCGACGCGCAATTGCAGCCGGTGCCGCGCGGCGTGATCGGCGAGATCTGCGTGGCCTCGCCGGGCCTGGCGCGCCGCTACCTCAACGACGACGCGGCGAGCGCGCGTGCCTTCGTCGAGATCGAGTACCAGGGGCAGCCGCTGCGCGTCTATCGCACCGGCGACCTCGGGCATTGCGATCGCGCCGGCCTGGTGCATTTCCACGGCCGCGCCGACCGGCAGTTGAAGATCCGCGGCAACCGCGTCGAGCTGGAGGAGATCGCCAGCGCCTTGCGCGCCCATCCGTCGATCGCGGCGGCCGCGCTGCAGTACCGCGAGGACCTGGGCAGGCTGGTGGCCTTCGTCGAGCAGCCGGCCGAGGCGATCGGCGTGGCGGGCGAGCCGGGCGGGGCGCCGCGTTATGCGTTCACGCTCGAGCAGCGTCCCGAGCTGACGGCGGCGGCGCTGGCCCTGCGCGAGCCTGCGCCGCTGGCCGAAGCCGTGGCCGAAGCGGTTGCCGAAGCCGCTGGTGCGGGCGGCATGGGCGACGACGAGGGCGAGCCCGGCGTGCCCGCCGTGGCCGAAGCCGGCAACGAGCTGGCGCGGCGCTTCCCGGCCTGCCAGTTGGTGCTGACCGATGCCGCCAGCCAGGTGCTGGCCTGGATCGAGGCGGTGCCGCTGCGTGCGGACGCGATGGCGGATTCGCTCTCGCTTCCGCTCGATCGCGAGGCCGCGGTGTCGCTCGCGGCGGCCCAGCAGGATGCGGGGCAGGTGCCCGACACGCTGCTGGTGTTCGATGCGCCCGACGCCTTGCCGGCCGCGCAGGCCGAGGCGCTGGCCGCGCAATGGCGGCGCGTCGCGGCTTCGCTGGGCCTGGCGCGTTTGCGCCTCGCGTGCGACGCCGAGGCCGCCACGCTCGCGCCGTCGGCGCCGAGCCTGACGCGCGAGGCGGTGCGCAGCTGGCTGCGCCAGTCGCTGCCCGACTACATGATCCCCGACCAGGTGCACTTCATCCCGGCGATCCCGCTGACCGAAAGCGGCAAGGTCGACGCGCGCCGGCTGCCGGTGATCGAGGTGGGCGAGCGGCAGCAGCGGCAGGCCGCCAGCACCGATCGCCAACGCGAGCTGGCGGCGATCTGGACGCGCCTGCTGGGCGCGGCCGCGATCGGCGTGACCGACGATTTCTTCGAGCTGGGCGGCCAGTCGCTGAAGGCGATCGAGATGATCTCCGAGGTGAGCCGGCGCTACGGCCAGAAGATCGAGCTTCGCCAGTTCTACGAAAACCCGACCATCCGCGCCCTGGAGACGCTGCTCGACGGCCGACCCTGAACGCGGGACACGCGCGCCGGCCCGCCGCCGCCGGCGCGCGCCCGAACTCCAAGCGGACACGCATTACCACCGAATCATCGACGAATCACAACTGGACTGAAGAGGACAACACATCATGTACGTACTCGGGATCAACGCCGCTTACCACGAATCCGCCGCCTGCCTGATCAAGGACGGGCAGGTGGTGATGGCGATCGAGGAAGAACGCCTGAACCGCATCAAGCACGGCAAGCTGTCGACGCCGGAAACCACCGGCCAACTGCCCTGGAAGTCGATCCGCAAGTGCCTGGACGCGGCCGGCATCGAGCTCGACCAGGTGGCCCATATCGGCTACTCCTTCAGCCCCGAGATCCTGCAGGAAGGGGTGGCCTCGTGGCGCGCCGCGAGCGGCGGCACGCACGACTGGCCGCTCGACAAGCAGAGCTACCAGACGCTCGAGGGCGGCCTGAGCTTCGCCGACGGCGTGCTGTCCTCGCGCCGCCAGTTGATCGAGGAAGCCGGCTTCCAGGGCGAGTTCCACTTCCTGCCGCACCACGACTGCCACGCGGCCAGCGCCTTCCACGTCTCGCCCTTCGAGAAGGCGGCGGTGCTGGTGATCGACGGCATCGGCGAATGGGCCAGCACCTCGCTCTATCACGGCGACGGGCTCAAGCTCAGCAAGGTGCACGACTTCAACTTCCCGAACTCGCTGGGCTTCGTCTGGGAGAAGCTCTCGAAGTACCTCGGCTTCAGCCAGTACGACGCCTCCAAGGTGATGGGCCTGGCCGCTTACGGCGACGCCAGCAAGACCATCGAGCTGTTCTCGCGCATCGTGCCTGACAAGGCGGACATGACGGTGGATCTGTCGGTGCTGCGCCACGAGTCGCCCGACTTCTCCACGCTCGAGACGCTGTTCGGGCTGCCGCGCCGCCACGAGCCGGTCGATTTCAACACCGACAACTGGCAGGCCTACGTGGATGTGGCCGCCGGCCTGCAATTGCTGACCGAGCAGGTGCTGATCCACATCCTGCGCAAGTTCGACCGCCAGACCTACCGCAACCTCTGCATGGCCGGCGGCGTGGCGCTGAATTGCGCGGCCAACGGCGTGATCGTGCGCGAGAAGCTGTTCGACGACGTGTTCATCCAGCCCGCCTCGAACGATGCCGGCACCGCGCTGGGCGCCTGCTTCCTGATCTGGAACGAGGTGCTCGGCCAGCCGCGCAACTACGTGTTCACGCATTCCTACCTGGGGCCGTCGTATTCCGACGACGAGATCGAGGCCGTGCTCAAGCGCACCACGCTCGCCTATCACAAGGTCGAGATCGAGAAGGAGGTGGCCCAGCTGATCGCCAAGGGCGCCGTGATCGGCTGGTTCAACGGGGCGATGGAATGGGGCCCCCGCGCGCTGGGCGGCCGCAGCCTGCTGGCCGATCCGCGCAATGCCGACATCCGCGAGGTGATGAACGTCAAGGTCAAGCACCGCGAGCTGTACCGACCTTTCTGTCCGAGCATCCTCGGCGAGCAAGCCGAGGCCTGGTTCGAGGGCAGCACCGCGGCGGTGGCCGGCAAGTACATGCTGACCACCTCGGTGGCGCGCGCCGACAAGGCCGACCGGATCCCGGCGGTGGTCCATTTCGATCGCACCGTGCGGGCCCAGGCCGTCTATGCCGAGGACAATCCGCGCTATCATCGGCTGATCTCCGAGTTCTACGTGCTGACGGGCGTGCCGCTGCTGCTGAACACCTCGTTCAACGATTCGGAGCCGATCGTCTGTACCCCGCAGGATGCGATCAACACCTTCATGAAGACCGATATCGACTACCTCGCGCTCGGCAACTTCCTGATCTCCAAGCAATAAGATGAGCCGTGCCGCCGGGCGCCGCGAGAGGGCGGCCGGCGGTGTTTCCGTGTCCCGTTTCGGAATCCCGTATCCATGACTTCCCGTAAGCGCCGCCTGTCGAGGTGGCTCAAGATCCTGGCAGGCCTGCTGGTGCTGGCCGTGGTGGCGGTCGCCGTCGGCGCGACGCTGTTCCTGCGCGCGAGCCTGCCGCAACTCGACGGCGAACTGCGTGCCGCCGGGCTCGGCGCGCCGCTGACGGTGACCCGCGATGCCGCCGGGGTGCCCACCCTGAGCGGGCGCGACCGCTACGACCTGGCCTACGGGCTCGGTTACCTGCATGCGCAGGACCGTTTCTTCCAGATGGACTACCTGCGCCGCAGCGGCGCGGGCGAACTGTCGGCCCTGGTGGGCAGCGCGGCGCTCGGCCTGGATCGCGAGCATCGCCTGTACCGCTTCCGCGCGCGGGCCCGCGAGGCCGTGGCGCGGCTCTCGCCCGAGGACCACAAGGCGCTCGATCGTTACACGCAGGGCGTCAACGACGGGCTGGCCGCGCTCGGTGCGCGGCCCTTCGAATACGCGCTGCTGGGCGCGCGCCCCGAGCGCTGGCAGCCGGAGGATTCGCTGCTGGCGATCTACGCGATGTACTTCGAACTGCAGGGCAACCTGCCGGCGCGCGAGGTCGGCCGGCTGTGGTTGCGCACGCATGCAACGGCCGAGCAGCAGGCCTTCCTGCTGCCCGAATCGTCGACGCACGACGCGCCGCTCGACGCGGCCGGCATCGACGCGCCGCTCGCGCCGCTGCCCGAGAACGCGCCCGAAGGCTTCCGCGGCGGCTCGGACGGCCTGCAGAAGCGCGCCGCGCTCGATTTCCGTTCCTCGATCGGCAGCAATAGCTGGGTGATCGCCGGCAAGCGCAGCGCCAACGGCGCGGCCATCGTCGGCGACGACATGCACCTGGGCATCGCCTTGCCGAACACCTGGTATCGCGCCGCGCTGGTCACGCAGGACGGCACGCACACGCGCCGCGTGGTGGGCGTGACGCTGGCCGGGCTGCCCGGCGTGGTGGTCGGCAGCAACGGCGAGGTGGCCTGGGGCTTCACCGACGGCTACATCAACGGCCTGAACCTGGTGCCGCTCGAACACGAGGGCAGCGACCCGCTGGCGTTCCGCGTGAACGGCGTGAGCGAGCGCGCCCGGGCCTATACCGAGATGATCGGCGTGCACGGCGGCGCCGCGCAGACCATGACGGTGCTCGAAACGTCCGTGGGCCCGGTGCGGGAGATCGACGGCCGGCCCTACGCGGTGCACTGGGTCGCGCAGGCGCCCGAGGCGGTGAACCTGACGCTGGGCGGGATGGCCGAGGCCAGCGACCTGGACAGCGCGATGCGGATCGCCAACGCCTCGGGGATTCCGGCCGAGAACATCATGATCGGCGATCGCTCGGGCCGCATCGGCTGGACCATCGCCGGGCCGCTGCCGGATCGGCGCGACGTGGGCGCCGGCCCCGGCTGGCGGGGCGTGCTGCCGCCCGAGGCGGTGCCGCGCGTGGTCGATCCCTCGGGCGGCCAGCTGTGGACCGCCAACAACCGGCAACTGGCCGGCGACGCCTATCGATTGATCGGCGACGGCGGGGCCGACCACGGCTCGCGCGCCTCGCAACTGCGCGACGACCTGACGGCGCTCGGACAGACCAGCGAGCCCGCCGCCTACCAGGTCGATCTCGACGATCGCGCGCTGTTCATCACGCCGTGGCGCGACCGCGCGCTGCGCCTGCTCGACGACGCGGCCGTGGCCGGCCATCCGCAGCGCGCCGAATTCAAGCGCCTGCTGACCGAAAGCTGGACCGGGCGCGCCAGCGTCGATTCGGTCGGCTACCGGCTCGCGCGCGGCTTCCTGTATCGCCTGTCCGGCGACGTGTTCGGCGGGCTCGACACGCAGATCCACCAGCTCGATCCCGATGCCGACTACGAGCATGTGAACTCGCGCTGGTCGATCACCATGGCGCGCCTGCTCGACGCGCAGCCGGCGGGCTGGCTGCCGGTCGGCGCCGGGAGCTGGCGCGAGCTGCAACTGAAGGCGATCGACCAGGTGATCGCCGAGCTCACGCGCGACGGCGCGAAGCTCGACCAGGCCACCTGGGGCCGCCACAACACGCTGCGCATCGCGCATCCGTTCGCCTCCAGCGTGCCGCTGCTGGGCCGCTGGCTGGCGGCGCCGGCCGAGCAGGTGCCGGGCGATTCCGGCATGCCGCGCGTGGCGGGCCCGAACTTCGGGCAGTCGGAGCGCATGGTGGTGTCGCCGGGGCACGAGGAGGCCGGCATCTTCAACATGCCGGGCGGGCAGAGCGGCCATCCGCTGAGCCCCTTCTTCCTGGCCGGCCACGAAGCCTGGGTGAAGGGCGAGCCCACGCCGTTCCTGCCCGGGGAGGCGAAGCACAGCCTGCGATTCGTGCCCTGACGAGCCCCGCTGAGCCCCGAGGTGTCTTGAAGCGCTTCGGGCCGGCGCGAAGCGCGGGCTGCAATACCGAAGGGGGCCGCGATCCCGGTGGATCGCGGCCCCCTTCCATTTGGCGGATCGACGCGTGGCTCAGGCGCGGCTGGTCGCCAGGCACGGCGCGCGGAACATCCGCTCGAACATCAGGCCGCGCAGCGTGCGGGCCAGCACCACGATCCACAGCATGCCGAGCAGGCTGGCGAAGCCCAGGCCGAGGCCGGTGAAGATGCCGAAACCGGTCACGTGGGCGAGGTTGAAGGTCGCCAGCGTGTAGACGCCGATCGGAAACGTGAAGCCCCACCAGCCGAGATTGAAGGGCAGCCCCTCGCGGCGATAGCGCCACATGAACAGCAGGGCACAGGCCAGCCACCAGAGCCCGGCACCCCAGAGCAGCAGCGCGCCGAGCACGCCGAAGTCGCGGGCGGCGACGGCCACGCTTTGCAGCGCCGTGCCGGCGAAGGCCTGGCTGGCGGCATGGCCGAGCGTGAGCAGGCCGAGCGCGCCGGTGCCGATGGGGCCGAGCGTGAGCCAGCTGGTCACGCCGAGTTCGCGATGCGGCAGCTTGTGGATCACCAGGCGGAACAGCACGATGGTCAGGATCGAGAAGGCCAGCGGCACCGAGATCGCCCACAGCACGTAGCCGAGGCCGATCACCACCTGCGCGGCGGCGGGGTCCAGGTGCGGCGCCAGCAGGGCGGCGCTGGCGGCGGCCACCTCGGGCGCCACGATCGGCAGCAGCAGGGCCGCGGTCAGCTTCTCGAGGCTGTGTTCCTGCACCGTGAACACCAGGTAGGGCACGCCGATCGCGACCAGCACCGACAGCGCCGCGTCGAAGCTCCACAGGACCAGCGCGAGCTGCCCGGCCGTGTTGCCCTGCTGCGCGCCACCGAACAGCACCAGGCCATTGACGATCGGCGCCAGCCCCATCGGCAGCGTGCCGAGAAACAGCGATTGCATCGGGTGGTGCAGCATCGGCCGGATGGTGTCGCTGAACAGCACCAGGCGAGCGACGAACATCGCGGCGAACAGCGCGTAGAGCAGGATGTCGAGGCGCCACAGCCAGGCGGCGGCCAGCGTCTTGAGCGGCGAGGCGCCCGGCAGCGCGTTCAGCACCAGGTAGACCACGCCCGTGCCCATCGTCACGGCGAACCAGTTGGGCGTGAACTGGCGGATATTCTCGAGCCAGGCGGGCCGCTGGGCGGCGCGGCGGGCGAGGGCGGCTTGGGAGGTTTTCATCATGGGCTCCGATCGGATCGGGAGGAGATGAGGGCAGTCTAGGGTTCGTGGCGGGATAAGAAAAATACATATTAATGATTGGAGGCATGCTTTTTTGATATGCTTTGCGCCGGCTTCCGAGGTCTCGATCGAAAGATTGCCGCCGGGCCGGGAATAAGTGCCCGCGCGCGGTGTTTGCCTGTCATGAAGCCCGTTGCCGGCGGCATCGTCATGCCCGCCGACCGGGCCACGAGGTCTGTCCACTCATGAACTTCACGCATTTACTGGCCTTCCACGAAGTCGCGCGCGCCGGCAGCATCAGCGCCGGCGCGGAACGCCTGCACGTCAGCCAGCCCGCCGTCACGCGCGAGATCCGCGAACTCGAGGCGCGGCTCGGCCTGGTGCTGTTCGATCGCCTGCCGCGCGGCGTGGCGCTGACCGAGGCGGGGCGGCTGCTGTTCGATTACGCGTCGCGGATCTTCGCGCTGGCCGACACGGCCGAGAGCGAACTGCGCGAGTTGGCCGGCCTTGGCGCCGGCCATCTGCGGATCGGCGCGAGCAACACGCTGGGCGTCTACCTGGTGCCGGCCCTGATCGCGCGCTTCAACGCACGGCACCCGCGCATCACGATCGACTTGACGGTCACCAATACCGAAGGCGTCGAGGCCGGCCTGCGCGATCTGAGCTTCACGCTCGGTTTCGTCGAGGGCCCGTTCGATACGACCGTGCTCGATGCGCGCCCGATCGGCGCCGACGAGATCGCCGTGGTGGCCGCCGCCGGCCATCCGCTGGCCGGGCGGCGCCTCGCGCCGGCCGATCTCGCCGAACACGCCGTGATCCTGCGCGAGCCCGGCTCCGGCACCCGCGCGATCGTCGAGGAGGCCTATGCGCGGCTGGGGCTGTCGATCACGCCGCTGATGTCGGTCAGCGATACCGAGGCGATCAAGCGATTGTTGCTGGCACAACAATCGCTGGCTTATCTCTCGCGGCTGAGCGTGAGCGACGAACTCGCGCGTGGCGACCTGCAACTGGTGGAGGTCGACGCGCCGCGTATCGAGCGGGCCCTGCACATGGTCTGGCTCAAGGCTCGCTCGCTGTCGCCCGGCGCGCAGGCGCTGATGGCGCTGATGGCGCTGGTGCCGCCGGGCGCGGCCGGCGATCTCGCGGCGCCGTCGAGCGCCTCCGCCACGCCACGCCAGGCGGCAAAGGCCCGCCGCAAACCGGCCTGAGGCCGTCGCGCGGGCGCTGCCGCTCGCGCGTTTCCTGTCTTTTCCTCCCTTCCGTTTTCCCTGCACCCGCTCGCATCGTTGGATCGCGCCGCGATATCTCGCGTCGCGATGTAACCGAATCGCCGCGCCGCCCGATCTGGTGAATGACGGCACGCATTTCGCCTCGCCTGAAAAAAGATTCGGGACGAGACGGGAATATTCGTCGCGAAATGCTGTTAGCCCTTATGACAGGCACGCAACGAAGCAGCAAGCGAGCCCGTCGAGCGAACCGGAATCCATCGATTGATGAGGATTTCGAACCATTTATCCGAACCAGGAGCATCATCATGAAGAAGCTGAGCACCCTCGCCATCGCCCTTTGCGCCCTCACCGTCCCGGCGCTGTCGTTCGCCCAGGGCACCGCGCCGATCACGCGCGCGCAGGTGGTGGCCGAACTCGCGCAACTCGAACAGGCCGGCTACGATCCGGCGGCGGGCGAGAGCGTCGACTACCCGGCCAAGCTGCAGGCCGCCGAGGCGAAAGTCGCGCAACAGCAAGCCGGCCAGGTGCAGCGCGCCCAGGCTGCGAACGGCCAGAACTCGGCCGCCTCGGACCCGAACTGCGTGGGCCCGGCCAGCTTCTGCAACGTGTATTTCGGTAGCTGAGCGATGCGTGCCGCATCGAACCCGGGCGCCGGCGCCATGCGCCCCGGCCGCCCGCCATGGATCGCGACCCGCCGGCGAGGCCGATCATGAGCCGCATCCTCGTGATCGAAGCGGATCGGCAGGCATTGCGAGGTATCGCGCAATCGCTGCAGCAGCAGGGCTTGTCGGCCGACGACACGGCCTCGGCGCGCGACGCGCTGTATCGCGTGACCAGCGGCGCCTACGCGCTGGTGATCGTGGCCTACGACCTGCCCGAGATCGACGGCCCCGCGCTGGTGGCGGCGATGCGCGCGACGGGCCTGAGCGTGCCGATGCTGGCGATCGACGCCCAGGGCAGCATCGAGCGCTGCGTGCGCATGCTGAAAGCGGGTGCCGACGACTACCAGCCGTTCCCGCTGGACCTGGAAGAGCTGGGGGCGCGCGTGCTCGCGCTGCTGCGACGGCAGGCGAGGCCGCCGGCACCGGCCGACGACGCGGCCGCGGCGCGCCTGCAGGCGGGCGGCATCGTGCTGGACCGGATTCGCCGCATCGCCCTGGTGGATGCCACCCTGGTGGAACTGCGCCCGACCGAGTTCCGCCTGCTCGAATTCCTGATGCTGAATGCCGATCGCGTGATGACGCGGCGGATGATTCTCGAGGCGGTCTGGCAGCATCATTTCGATCCGGGCACCAACCTGATCGAGGTACACGTCAAGCAGTTGCGCGCCAAGCTGCGCGACCCGAACGGCCGGCGCTTCATCCACACGGTCCGGCGTGCCGGTTATTACTTCTCGGGCGATGCGCCGGATGCGCGTCGCGAGGCAAGGGACGAGGGCGGCAAGGACGATACGAACGCGCTCCCGCATCGGCGCGGCGACACACGCCCCAGCGCGCTGCATTCCCGCGCCTGAACCCGCGGCGACGATTTCACCAGCCTTCGCCGGGCGCGGCGGACGGCTCGACATGCGTGGCCGACAAATCGGCCACGCCGCGGCAGCCCAGCATCGCCAGCGTGCGATCGAGCTCGTCGCCGAGGATCTCGATCACGCGCGTCACGCCGGCCTCGCCGGCCGCCGCCAGGCCATAGAGCACCGCGCGCCCCAGCATCACCGCATCGGCGCCGAGCGCGAGCGCCTTGGCGATATCGGAGCCGCGCCGGATGCCGCTGTCGAGCAGCAGCGCGCCGCGCCGCTCGCAGGCATGGCGCGCGGCCGCGATCATGTCGATCGGCGCCACCGCGTCGTCGAGCTGGCGCGCGCCGTGGTTCGACAGGATCACGCCGTCGACGCCGAGCTCCAGGCAGGCCAGGGCGTCGTCGGTGCCGAGGATGCCCTTCACCAGCAGCCGATGCGGCCAGCGATCGCGCAGCCGCCTCAAGTCGTGCCAGTTGAAGCTCGCGTCCATCTGGCGGCGCAGCAGCGCGGCCTTCACCTCGACGCTGGCGTGGTCGTCGGCGCCCACGTTGGCCAGCGTCGGCACGCCGCCCGCGCGCAGCAGCGCGGCGCTCCAGCGCGGATGGCGCAGCGTGTCGAGCAGCAGGCCCGGGCTGGGCCGCAGCGGTAGCGCGAAGCCGTTGCGCAGGTCGCGCTCGCGCTTGCCGTTGAGCGGCACATCCACGGTTACCACCAGGGTGCGATAACCTGCGCGCGCGGCGCGCTCGGCGAGGCTGTCGGCCAGCTCGCGATGCATCACGTAGAGCTGGAACCACAGCTCGCCGCCCGCTTCGCCGGCCAGGCGCTCCAGCGAGACGTTCGAGGCGGTGGACATCGCGAACGGAATGCCGGCGCGCTGCGCGGCGCGGGCCAGCGCGATATCGCCTTGCGGCCAGATCAGGCCGTTCAGGCCGGTCGGCGCCAGCACGAAGGGCGCGGCGAGCCGCTGGCCGAGCAGGGTGGTGGATAGCTCGCGCGAGGCCACGTCCACCAGGCGGCGCGGCACGAAGGCCAGGCGCGCGAAGGCGTCGCGATTGCGGCGCAGGCCGCGTTCGTCCTCGGCGCCGCCGTCCAGGTAGTCGAACACGCGGCGCGGCAGCCGGCGTCGGGCGAGCTTGCGGAAGTCTTCGACGTTGATCGGTGGCGGCATCGGCGCGGTTCGGAAGTCCGGTGAGGCGGGGCGGGGCGCCCGGCGCGAAAGCGCACGAGTGTAAACGCTGGTCCGGCGGTTTGTCGCGTTTCCCGCCGTGCACGATACCGTCGGTCTCGCGGTGGCCTGGATTGAATCGCGCCATGCAACAGCACGCGAATTTATCAAGAAAAATCAGCAAATAATTTATCGATCGCCGACGGTGCTATCGTAGCCGCCAGATTGCGCGCCGCTGCTTTCGCAAGGAAGCGGCACGCGATGCACAGAACGAAATGACGGCGGCTCGATGCCGTCGATATGGCACTGAGAGACATCCCGAAGCCATCGCCTGGCGGGCCCGACCGGCCAGCCGCCGCGCCTCGGGACATGCACAGGATGGGAGAGAGGGCCTTGTCGACTCAAGCAAGCGCCGGAGCCTCGCGGCTCTCGGTGATGAATTTCCTCAACGAGGCCGCCAACGAGTATCCGCAGGCGATCTCCTTCGCCTCGGGCCGCCCGGCCGAGCAGTTCTTCTCGCTGGAAGGCTGGCTGGAGGCGGTGCCCGACTACCAGGCCCACGCGGCCCGCGCGGCCGGCCAGGACCTCGCGCTGGCGGGCCGACGGCTCGCCCAGTACGGCCGCACGGCCGGCATCATCAATGCCCTGATCGCCGAGCAACTGCGCCTGGACGAGGGCGTCGACTGCGATGCCTCGCAGGTGGTGGTGACGGCCGGCTGCCAGGAGGCGCTCGCGCTGCTGGTGCCCGCGCTGTGCCGCGCCAGCGGCGACGTGATGCTGGCGCGCAATCCCACCTATATCGGCGTCACCGGCGTGGCCGATTTCGCCGGCATCGAGATCCTGCCCGTCGAATGCGAGGCCGGCGAGAACTGGGAGCAGGCGCTGGCCCGCACCGCCGCCGCGCTGCGCCGCGCCGGCAAGACCGCGCGCGGCTTCTACCTGACCCCCGAGTTCGACAACCCGACCGGCACCGTGCTCGACGAGGCCGAGCGGCGCTCGATCATCGCCGGCTGCCTGGAGCATCGCATCGTGGTGCTCGAGGACAATCCCTACGGCATGTTCCGCTACGACGGCGAGCCGACCAGGCCGATGATGGCGCTCGATCCGGCCGGCTGCGTGATCTACCTGGCCACCTATTCGAAGACGCTGTGCCCGGCCGTGCGAGTCGGCGCGGCGGTGTTGCCCAGGCGCCTGTTCGGCAGCGAGCAGGCCGCCGAACGCCTGCGCGCGGAAATCTCGGAGCGCAAGAGCTTCGTGACCGTCAACACCAGCCAGGTGACCCAGGCGCTGGTGGGCGGCGTGCTGCTGCGCGAGGGCCATAGCCTGCGGCGGCTGGTCGATGCGCCGCGTCGCTTCTACCAGGAAAATCGCGACGTGCTGCTGGGTGCGCTCGAACGCGCCTTCGGCACCGATGGCGAGATCCGCTGGAACCGCCCCGACGGCGGCTTCTTCCTCGGCGTCACGCTGCCCTTCGAGTTCGGCGAGCGCGAGACCGTGGAATGCGCGCGCGATCACGGCGTGATCGTGATGCCGATGACCTTCTTCTCGCTCGACGCCTCGCGTCGCCGCGAAGTGCGGCTCGCCTTCAGCAATGCCGGCGCGGCCGAGATCGAGGCCGGCGTGGCGCGCTTCGCCAGCTACCTCGGCGAGAAGCGCGCCTCGCTCGCCTGAGCGGCCGGACGCGGCGGCCCGCTCCCACCCGGAGCGGTGCCGATCCGCGCGGCCGTGTCCTCCCTCATCCATGCAAGGACCGTGCGCCGATGTGCCAAGCCCTGATCATCGATAACTTCGATTCCTTCACGTACAACATCTTCCAGCAGATGGGGCAGGTCTGCGGAGTCGAGCCGACCGTGGTGAAGAACACCGCCTCGCTCGACGAGATCGACTTCTCGCGCTACGACTGCATCATCGTCTCGCCGGGCCCCGGCACGCCGGCGGTGCCGGCCGACGTGGGCATCAGCGCCGACGTGATCCGCGATACCGAGCTGCCGCTGCTCGGCGTCTGCCTCGGCCAGCAGTGCATGGCGCACCTGTACGGCATGGAGGTGGTGCATGCGCCGGTGCCGATGCATGGCCGCGTCAACGTGATTCGTCACGACGGGCGCGGCGTGTTCGCGGGGCTGCCGGAGGAACTGTCGATCGTGCGCTACCATTCGCTGGTGGTGAAGGCGGTGCGCGAGCCCTTCGAGCTGTGCGCCTGGGGCGAGGACGGCGTGATCCACGGCATCCGCCACCGCACGCGGCCGCTGCATGGCGTGCAGTTCCATCCCGAATCGATCTGCACCGAGGCGGGCATCGAGCTGTTCCGCAACTTCCGCGATATCGCCCTCGAGCACAAGAGCCACGTGGTGGCCTGAGCCGCCGCCGCGCAGCGTTCCTCGCCAAACGACATCGTCACGGCTTCATGCCGGCGATGTCGTTTTTTATTGCGCGGAAAACAAGCGTGGCGCATGCTGCTTTATCCGGGGCGCCGCGGAGTCGTTGCGCGCGCATCGAGTGGACTGGTCTGTCCTGCTGTTGGTTAAGACAGGTTCGAGTCCGGCACTGACTGAAAACGCGCGCGATATTACCGAAATTCCTCGATGTCCGGTAAATCATGGACATGAAATTCCATCGAAAAAATGCTGCGTCGCGATAGTTGTCAATTGGACGATGCGTCCGGAAATTGCGAAAAGTCAGTAACGAAAAGAAGAAAAATGTCGGAATACTGATCAATTCAAAGCTTTCGTAAACGCCGTCACATCCTTGATGGATGGGCGTTTTCAGCCGATTTTCGATGTCTTCGATGGTCTTCGATAGTTCATATGATTGAGGCTGCCTATTTGCGCCATTACCAATACCAATTGGAATCGCGCGGCCTGTCTCAATAGCATTCACTCGTCTCGATAACCGGTATCCCCAGTGGTGTCACTTCCTCACGGAGACGAAATGAACAAACAGAAAACCCTGTCGCGATGGGCAATCCCCACCGCCGTCGGCCTGATGATGTCGTCGATGGCGTTCGCGGCAAACCTCACGCGCGATAACGGCTCGCCGGTCGGCGACAATCAGAACTCGCAGACGGCAGGCCCGAGCGGCCCGGTCGTGCTGCAGGACTCGCACCTCATCGAGAAGCTGCAACGCTTCGATCGCGAGCGCATCCCCGAGCGCGTGGTGCATGCGCGCGGTACCGGCGCCTTCGGCGAATTCGTGGCCGACGCGGACATCTCGGACCTGTCGGTCGCCAAGGTGTTCACGCCGGGCGCGCATACGCCGGTGTTCGTGCGCTTCTCGACGGTGATGGGCTATCGCGGCTCGCCCGAGCAGGCGCGTGACCCGCGCGGCTTCGCCACCAAGTTCTACACCAGCGAAGGCAACTGGGACCTGGTGGGCATCAACCTGCCGATCTTCTTCATCCGCGACGCGATCAAGTTCCCCGACTTCGTCCATGCCAACAAGCCCAGCGCGGTGACGGGCGTGCAGGATCCGAACCTCGCCTTCGACTTCTTCGCACATACGCCGGAAGCCACCGCGATGCTCACGCGCCTGTATTCGGACGAGGGCATGCCCAACTCGTACCGCAACATGGACGGCTTCGGCGTGCACGCCTTCAAGCTGGTCAACGCGCAGGGCGAGGTGCACTACGTGAAGTTCCACTGGAAGAGCGCGCAGGGCATGCAGGGCATTCGCCCGCAGGACATCCCGGCCTCGATCGGCAAGGACTGGAACCTGATGAGCAACGATCTGTACGGCGCGCTCAAGCGCGGCGACGATCCGAAGTGGGACCTCTACATCCAGGTGCTCAAGCCGGCGGATCTCGACAAGTTCGACTACAACGCGCTCGACGACACCAAGGTCTGGGCCGACGTGCCGGAGCGCAAGATCGGCACCATGACGCTGAACCGCGTGCCGGACAACTACTTCGAGAGCACCGAGGAATCGGCCTTCGCGCCCTCGCGCATGGTGCCGGGCATCGAGCCTTCGGAAGACCGCATGCTGCAGGGCCGGATGTTCTCCTACGCCGATACGCAGATGTACCGCCTGGGGCCGAACTTCAACTCGCTGCCGATCAATCGTCCGCGCGTGCCGGTGGTCAACAACAACCAGGACGGGCTGATGAACGCGGGCGACCGCAAGGGCGAGGTGAACTACGAGCCCTCGACGCTCGGCGAGATCCCGCAGGATCCGAAGTACAAGTACGTGCAGACGCCGCTGTCGGGCACCACCCAGCAGGCCGCGATCAAGAAGACGCTGAACTTCCGCCAGGCCGGCGAGTACTACCGCTCGCTGTCCTCGCAGGGCAAGGCGGACCTGGTGACGGCGCTCTCGGGCGACCTGAACCACGTCAGCAACGACGACAACAAGATCACCATGCTGTCGTACTTCTACAAGGCCGACGCCGACTACGGCAAGCGCCTGGCCTCGGCCACCCACGCGGACCTGTCGCGCGTGCAGGCCAAGGCGGCCACGCTGAGCGACATGTAAGCGGCGCGCGCCGTCGCGAGCCGACGGCGCGCCGCCCGGGCCGGGAGCAGGGGGCGCGGCATCACGCGCCGCCCGCGGCCCGGGTCGCCCGTTTCCCGAATCCGCATTCCCGGCACTTCGACGGAGCCCTATGACATGCCATCGCGCTGCAGCCCATCCTCGTTCCTCAAGGCCCTCGTCCCCGCGCTGCTGCTCGCGCTCGGTGCCTGCGCGGCACCCGAGCTGCACAAGCCGGAACCCGGCGTCGCGGTGCAGGATATCCACCATTACGACGACGACTGGTTCGCCGCGGCCCGCCTCGGACGCACCGACATCCTCGAAGCGCTGCTGCAGGCCGGCTACCCGATCGATTCGACCACCCGCCAGGGTTACACGGCGCTGATCCTGAGCACCTACGACGCCCAGCCCAAGGCGATGGAATTCCTGCTCGAGCATGGCGCGAACGCCTGCCTGGGCGACCGCAACGGCAACACCGCGCTGATGGGCGCGCTCTTCAAGGGCGAGCTGGACAGCGCGCGGCGCCTGATGCGGACCGATTGCCCGATCGACCAGGTCAACAACTCGGGCGAGACCGCGCTCTCGTTCGCGGCGCTGTTCGGCCGGCTCGACCTGCTGCCGGAACTGGTCAAGCGCGGCGCGAACCCCGATCACGCCGACGCGCGCGGCACCACGGCGCTGCGGCTCGCGCAGGCGCAGGGCAACGACGCGGCCTATCACGCGCTGCTGACGGTGGGCGCGACCCGCTGAGCGCTGGCCAGGGCAGGGCGGAGCCGCGCTCGCGGCGCCGGCTTGCCTGCCGCAAGACATCGAACCGGCTGGCCGGCGAATCCCGGTCGCGTCATGGTACGGCCGGCCCGGCGCGATTGTCCTTTCCTCGCATTTCTCCAGACGAATCCTCGTGCCCCGAACGGCGTCGCGGGCTGCGCAGCGGCGCGGGTTCCGCGCTTGACCCGGCCCGATTTCCCGCGGCCTATCCCAGCCCCTCCCCAGCGCCGGCTGCCGATGCTAACGTACGGTGATCGAAAAAATAGATCGCGATAATTTGGCGAGGCTTCCGCCAAAAAGGGGCGGTGCCTAGGATCGTCATCACGCTGCGGTGGCTTCATCGAGCGACAAGCGGCCGGAGCTTGATCCGGTCGACACACAATCACGCCGACACCGATCTGGAGACCGGATGCAATCCCACCCTGCCTGCGCCGAGCCACCCGGGCGCAAGCCTTCGTTCCCGGCATCCCCGGCGCGCCCGGGCGCCTGGCGAGGCGCCAAGCGGGCCGCCGCGCTGTCGCTGGCGCTGGTCATGGCCGCCGCGGCAGCCTG